>CABTZA010000131.1 GCA_902489225.1 uncultured Collinsella sp. | reverse complement strand
GGCGAGCGTACGCAGCAGCTCAAGCGCAAAGGGGAGCGACTGGGCCATGCCGCTGGCGGTGATGATGTTGCCGTCTTGCGTGACCTTCTCGCCGGTATAGGCGCCTTCGGGGAAGCTTTTCTCAAAGCCAGGGAAGCACGTGGCGTGGCGCCCCTCGAGCAGGTCGAGCTCGCCCAGGATAAACGGGGCGGCGCAGATGGCGGCGACGTGCTTGGTTGCGGCGAACTCGCGGACCACGTCGCAGACGCGCTGATCGGCGCGCAGGTTGGTAGCACCGGGTAGGCCGCCGGGCAGCACGACGCAGTCGTACTCGTCAAAGTCGATCTCATCAAAGAGCGCATCGCAGGTCACGGGGATCTGCAGCGAGCTTACGACCTCACGCGTGGGCATGATCGAGACGAGCGTGGCGCGCACGCCGCCGCGACGCATGACATCGACCATGGTCAAGCATTCAATAGTTTCAAAGCCATCGGCGGCGAGAACGGCAACGCTGGGCATGGGGGTTCCTTTCATAGGCGGCATACAATTAGCCGTCTTATACCCCGAAGACCTCCGCTTGCCACGCTCGATTTCCCAATGATTTTTCTGAGCAATGATTAAGTGGCTAGTTGCGCCTAAAGTGGACGACAGTCTCGCAGTGGAAGGTTTGCGGGAACAGGTCAACTGGCGTGATCTTTACGGGGGAGAAGGTGCCTTCCTCGACAAAGCGCTTGAGGTCGCGCGCCAGGGTGGCCGGATCGCAGCTCACGTAGGCGACATCGCGAGCGCTCGTGCTGGCGATAAGATCGATGGCTTCGGGGGCGAGGCCCGCACGCGGCGGGTCGACCACCAAGACGTCGGCATCCTGGTCGGGGAACTCGCGCACCGCGTCTCCGCCAATGACGTCGACGTTATCAAGCTTGTTGATTTCCAGGTTACGGCGTAGATCGCGCACGGCGGGGCCGTAGGCCTCGACGGCAGCGACAAAGTCGCAGCGGCGGGCGAGCGGCAGGGTAAAGGTGCCGGCACCGCAGTACAGGTCCACGACAAGCTCGTCTTCCTGCGGGTCGAGCGCTTCCATGACAAGCTCGATCAAAATCTCGGCACCCTTGGTGTTGACCTGGAAAAAAGACGGGGCAGACAAGCGCATCTGACCCTCGGCGATATTCTCGGTCCATGAGCCCTCTCCGGCGAGCATTTCGACCTTGGAGACACGGCGGGCCTTCTTTTCGCCCTTGCTCATCACGCGCACGATGCTCGTGGGATGAGCGGCGTCCGTCAGCACGCGGGAGACCTGCAAGCGCGGAAAAGAGCCTGTGGGCGTCCAGAGAGCGACCTCGAGTGCCTTGGTGCGGCGCGATGCGCGAATGCCCACGCGTTCGAGCCCCAAGTCATGGCTGCCGCTTAGATAGTTGAGTGCGCCGACGACCGATTTGAGCGCCTTCGGGAAGCGCTTATCGAACAGCGGGCACGTATCGACGGTCACGATTTTGCTGGGGTCGACACCATGCATGCCAAGGCGCACGCGACCGTTGACGACGGTCGGTTCGAGCTCGATTTTATTGCGGTAGCCCCAGTCGTCCTTGGTGTGGCAGATGGGCTGTACCAACTCATCGACCTGCTCAGGCGCGAACTTGCCGATGCGCTCGAGCGTGGAGCGCAGGTTTTGCTCCTTGGCGGCGAGCTGTGCCGTGCGTGAGAGATTGCCCCACGAGCAGCCGCCGCAGATGCCCACGAAGGGGCAGGGAGGCTGAATGCGATCGGGGCTTGGCTCCAGAATCTCGGTGGTGCGGGCGCGCATGAACGACTTGCCGTCCTGTACGACCTCGGCCTCGACGGTGTCGCCTGCCACGGCACCCTGCACAAAGACGGCCTTGCCGTTGTCGGCGTGCGCCAGCCCGTCGGCGCCGTAGGTCATCGATTCTATAGTGAGCTTCATATTCCTGCCTGTCATTCGCGTTGTTGCTCGCACCATGGTAGCAGGGAAAAGCGCCCCGCATCCGAGGCTTTCCTCAAATGCGGGGCGCTTCTACAAACTGCTTCTACAAACGACTATTTCGTCTTGCCGGTAATGAGCGTCTTAAGACCCAGGCCGATCAGACCCAGGCCCATGCGCACGCGACCGGGGCGATGGCGCTCGATGGCCTTGGTCTTGCCGGCGGGCTTATCGCGACGGGCACTCGTCCCGGGTGCGGACTTGGTGACCTGCGGCTCGGGCTGAGGTGCAGGTGCAGGCTCGGGCTCAATGACGGTCGCCTGGACCTCTTGGACCTTGGGCGTGGTCGGCTGCGGATCAGGAGCTGGGGCGGGCTTTGCCTCGGCGGCGGGCTCCGGAGTCGCGGTAGCGGGCTCGGGCGCTTTCTCCATGGCGGGCTCTGCGGCAGCCTCGGGCTCATTCACCGGGGGAGCGGCAACCGCTTCCGGTTTGGCGGCTGCCCCATGTTCAACCTCGGCCTGAATAGCTTCTTCGGCCACACGTTCCTTCTCCTGTGCGCGCTGCTGCGCGGCGGCCTCGGCGTTGCGATAGGCACGCTCCAGCAGGGCTTCCTGCGAGTTGAAGGGTTTCTCACCCTCTGCACACTCCACGGGGACCCAGGTGCCGTCGCTCGTGAGGCTGCGGGCCTTCACGTTGTCCTGCAGCTGCATGCCCATGTACTCGTGTACCAGGGCGCGGCAGGTGGGGTCGAGCACGGGGAAGGCGATCTCCACGCGGTGCTCGGTGTTGCGTGTCATCATGTCTGCCGAGCTCAGGTAAATCATGTCCGAGTCCACGCCAAAAGCGTAAACACGGGCGTGCTCCAAAAAGCGTCCGACGATGGAGCGGACATGCACGTTCTCGGTCTTGCCCGGAACACCGGGCTTGAGGCACGAGATGCCGCGGATGATCATGTCTACGCGCACGCCGGCACACGATGCCTCGGCGATCTTGTCGATAACCTCGCGGTCGGTCAGCGAGTTGAGCTTAAAGAACACGCGGGCGGGCTCGCCGGCAAGGGCGCGCTGGATCTCGCGGTCAAGCCCGCGCATGATGAGCGGTTTCAGTCCGACGGGCGCCACACCCAGGAAGCGGTAATCGCCGCGCAGGTTGCCCAGCGACAGATTGCGGAAGAACAAGTTGGCGTCCTCGCCGATGCCGGGATGGGCGGTCATGAGCATAAAGTCGCTGTAGAGCTTGGCCGTCTTCTCGTTAAAGTTGCCGGTGCCCAAAAGCGTGAGGCGGGTGAGCGCCATGCCCTCGCGATAGGTGAGCTGGCAGATCTTGGAGTGGCACTTAAAGCCCTCGGAGCCGTAGATGACGGTGCAGCCTGCCTCTTCCAGACGCTCGGCCCACTCGATGTTGTTCTGCTCGTCGAAGCGGGCGCGGAGCTCCATGAGCACCGTGACCTCTTTGCCGTTTTCGGCGGCATCGATGAGCGACTCGCACAGACGGCTCTGCTTGGCCACGCGGTAGAGCGTGATGCGCAACGAGATGCACTCGGGGTCGTAGGCGGCCTCGTGCACCAGATCCAGGAAGGGGTTCATGGCCTCATAGGGATAAAAGAGCAGCTTGTCGTGCTGAAGTACCTGCTCGCGGATGGAGCGGGTCATATCGATGGTGGGGTTGGGCTGCGGCTTAAACGGCGTAAAGAGCAGCTCGTTGCGCAGGTGCTCGGGAATCTTGCCCTCAATGCCGAAGACATAGCCCAGGTTGAGCGGGATGTCGCAGGTAAAGACCGAGCGACGCGAGAGCTCGAGTGCCTTGCGGATAGTCTTGAGCGTTGCTTTTTCGAGTGAACCCGAGACGGCGAGAACCACCGGCTGCAGGCGCAGGCGCTTCTTGAGGATGCGCTTCATATGCTGGCGGTAGTCCTCTTCCTCCTCGACGCCCTCGCCGTCCGGATCGATGTCGGCGTTGCGGGTGACGCGGATGAGCGCGCGGTCGAGCGGCTTATAGGAGCCAAAGCAGCTGTCCAGGCAGGCGAGGATGACGTCCTCGAGCAGAATGTAGGAGTAGGTGCCGGTGGGCGAGGGGATCTCGACCACGCGGTTCATCGAGGCGGGAATCTCGATCAGGCCCAGCAGACTTTCCTCGTCGGTGACGCCGTCCAGGCCGCAGGCCAGGTAGAGTGCGCCGTTGCGCAGGTTGGGGAAAGGGTGGCGCGGGTCGATCACCAGCGGTGAGATGACCGGCGACACGTAGGCCTGGAAGTAGCGGGTTACAAAGGTGCGCTCCTCGGGCGTAAGCGAATCGACACGCGCACGGTGAACGCCCAGGGTGTCGAGCTTGCCCTCGATACTCTTAAAGATGGACTCCCAACGGGTAAGGAGCCCGGGCATTTCGGCCATGACAGCATCGACCTGTTCGGAGGCAGTCATATTGCTCTTGTTGTCGACAGGTTGTTTTTTGAGCTCGGCAAGGTCGGACAGGCCACCCACGCGCACCATAAGGAACTCATCGAGGTTTGACTCGAAGATCGAGACGAACTTAAGGCGCTCGAACAGCGGCACGGACTCATCAAAAGCCTCGTCGAGCACACGGTTGTCAAAGCGCAGCCAGCTGAGCTCTCGGTTCTGCGTGTACGAGAAGTCGCGCGGCGGTTTGCGCAGCTTTGCGGCGGCTTGCTTTTTTTCGATTTTGCTCGGCATATGCATCTGTCCGTTCAGTCCCCGCAGGGGACGGTAGCCTAACCCTATTCACTATTGTCTCAATTTAGTCGACTTGTGGCACGGACGTATTGTGCGAACGGTATCTTAACCTACTTCTTACGCCGTCAAGGCATGCAACTAACTGCCCGACTCGTTTTGAAAACAATCTATATCCATACTCAACTGGTGAGGATGTATGAATAAGAATGATTGCGAGCTGAATATAATCGAATCCAAATTGAATCATGGACAGACGACATATATATGCAGAAAACAGTTTTAGCTATGCAATTCCTAAACATGAAATTATTTGTGCAATCTTGCTCAATTCCTTAGAAAAAAGAACGATTACCTTTGAAAACCTGCTTTAGAGAACTGAAGTGCATCATGGGGGAATCATATGCGATATACCGTTCATCGCACTTTGCTGACCGTTCGGGGGCGAGGTGGAATTGCGGGTGGTTTTTGGATATAACTAGAGCTGTCAGCAAGCAGCGTCCCATACGGAGGGGCGCTGATACATTCGGCCAGTAAGGCCCGAAAGAAAGGTAGGAGGCCATGACGAAAGGTCTGCACGTGCCTTCCGAGATCGGCAAGCTCAGGAAGGTCTGCCTGCACCGTCCCGGCGACGAGCTCCTCAACCTGCCGCCCGACGAGC
>CABTZA010000130.1 GCA_902489225.1 uncultured Collinsella sp. | reverse complement strand
GTGATCATGGCCTGCAAGGATAACGATCACGATCACATCCGCTACGAGGCCGGCGACCTGGTCTACCACCTGCTCGTGACGCTCGAGCGCTACGGTATCACCCTCGACGAGCTAGCCGGCGAACTCAACGCCCGCCGCCACTAGTCATTGGGGACGTTCTTAAACGACTAGTTAGGCGAGGGGCGTGGATTCCCATTCGCCGGTGGCGTGGGGGATGTCGAAGGTTCGATAACCGCAGTCGTAGGCGTGCGCCTGGGCCTCGCGGATGTTCCAGCAGATATCGCAGGCGCGGTGCGCGTCCGAGCCAAAGGTGATCGGCACTTCGGCATGGGCAAAGCAGCGCAAAAGACCGGTTGCGGGGTAGTAGTCGCCCAAGCCCTTGCGCGGTGCGGCCGTCGAGACCTCAACGCGGCGGCCCGTATCGTGCGCGCACTCTGCCATCTGCTGCCAAAACGGTGCGGGGTCAAAATCGGGCGCAAAGCCTTCCTTCGAAAAGCGCATGACCAGGTCGGGGTGAGCCATCACATCAAAGTTGAGCGGGCTCTCGCAGGCGCGGCACCAGTCATCGACATAGCGCTCCCACACGCCGCGTACCCCCAGGTTTTCCCAAACGTGCAGGTTGGTGTCATCGTCGATCCAGCCGCAGCGCGAATCGGGCGTATCGGGACGAGCGACGTCCTCCGTTCCCGCCGTACCCGCGGCACCGGCCATGATATCGCCTGGGTTGCCAATCCAGTGCACACTGCCCAGGCGCACGACGGCGCCCTGGGACCAGCGCTCAACCAAAGGCTCGCAGCCCTCGTACCAATCGCATTCGAAACCGTAGATAAAGGTGAGTTCTGGCGCAATCTGAGCGGCAAGATTGCGAGCGTCCTCAAAAGCCAGACGATGCGCCGGGAGGTCACCCTCAGTAACCTGCACCTCGCAGTTAGCATCCATGCTGGCGGGCAGGGTGAGATGGTCGGTCGAGACCATGACGCGGCAGCCGGCCGCAGCAGCGGCACGGACGTTGTCCTCAAACGAGGCATGCCCGTCCGAAAACGAGGTGTGGGTATGGCAATCGACCAGCGGGCACATGGGCATAGCGGCTCCTTTGCGTCAAGCGAATCCGCTTCATTGTAATGGCGCAGCTCTCAACACGCCGGGCACGCCGGGGATCGAAATCGATTGGAAAGGTTGCGCGGCGCGTGGTGCGGCCTCGCTTGCTCTCAAAACGTGTACGTCAGCCTCCAAAACCGACAAATAATGACATGTTTGGAGGCTGACGTACACGTTTGGATGGGGGCGAGGGCGGCGACGGACGAAAGTCACGCTTGTGCCACGTCCGATGTGCTAGCGTTTGGATGAACAAAACGAGCCCGCGCGGAAAGGAGCCGGACCGTATGCCATGCGATAGCACATCCCCGCTGTCCCGCGAGACCGATGCGCCCGAAACCATCGTCAAGCTGGAATGCGACATCGACGACGCGTCGCCTGAGGTACTCGCCTACGCCGCCGACCGCCTGCGCGAGGCGGGTGCGCGCGAGGTGCACTGGCTGCCCCTCTATTGTAAGAAAGGCCGCCCCGGCTGGCAGCTGCAGGTAATCTGCACCTACGAGGATATCGAGCGCCTGCAGACGATCATCTTCTTGGAAACCACGACCAACGGCATTCGTCGCCAGGTTATGGAGCGCGTTTGCCTACCACGCCGCTTTGAGCGCGTAACGACGCCATGGGGCGAGGTGTTCGTCAAGGTGGCCACCCTGCCCGACGGCAGCGAGCGTGCAGCGCCCGAGTACGAGGACTGCGCCCGCCTTGCTCGCGAGCATAACGTGCCGCTCCAGCGCGTGATGCAGGCGGCGCAAGCCGCGGCTTTGCAATTTGAGTGACACCGTCGGCGACGCGCCACACCCACCCCATCAACCTCACCGAAAGGATCTCCCCATGAAATACCTCATCGCCTCCGACATCCACGGCTCGGCATATTGGGCCGAGCGCCTGGTTGCCGCCATCGAGTCCGAGCAGCCCGACCGCATCGTGCTGCTGGGCGACCTGCTCTATCACGGTCCGCGCAACGACCTGCCGCGCGATTACGCCCCCAAGCGCGTGATCCCGCTGCTCAACGCCCTGGCCGACCGCATCATCGCGGTACGCGGCAACTGCGATGCCGAGGTCGACCAGATGGTCCTCGACTTTCCCGTCATGGCCGACTACGCTACGCTGTTCGACGAGACCGGCCGCGAGCTGTTCCTGACGCACGGCCATGTCTTTGGCGCCGGCATGCACAACAGCGTCGACCACGCGCCCGCGCTGCCCGAGGGCTCCGCGCTCGTCTACGGTCATACGCACATCAAGGTCAACGAGGAAAGTGCCGCGCACCCGGGCCTGTGGCTCTTCAACCCCGGCAGTGTGAGCATTCCCAAGGACGGCACGCACAGCTACGGCATCTACGAGGGCGGTGCGTTCCGCCACGTGATCCTGGAGGAGGAATAACCATGGCGCAGCATATGGCTCAGCAAAATGCCGAGGGCTCGCGCGATCTGTCCACGCTGATAGACGCGTCGGCCGAGCTGCAGCATCTGGTGCAGACCATCTGGCGTCTGCGTCAGCCCGATGGCTGCCCGTGGGACCGCGAACAGACACACCGCAGCATCGGCAAGAACATGATCGAGGAGGCCTACGAGGCACTCGACTGCATCGAGGCGGACGACGCGGTTCACCTACGCGAGGAGCTGGGCGACGTGCTCATGCAGGTCGTGCTGCATGCGCAGATCGCGGCGGATGCCGGCGAGTTTACGCTGGCCGACGTGGCGCGCGATATCGACGCCAAACTCATTCGCCGTCATCCGCACGTGTTTGGCGATGTGGATGCCGACAGTTCCGACGAGGTACTCAAGATTTGGGACGAGGTTAAGCTTGCCGAGAGGGCTGCCAAGGACAAGGCCGTGGCGGCAGGCGAGGCTGCGCCCGAGGGCCTGCTCGACGGCGTGCCCACGCATCTGCCGGCGCTGATGCAGGCTCAGAAGGTGTCGCGCAAGGCGGCTGCCGTGGGCTTTGAGTGGGAGACGGTCCAGGATGTGTGGGACGAGGTTGCCGAGGAGCGTGCCGAGTTTGAGGCCGAGGCCCCTGGCTCGCCCGAGCGCGAAATGGAGTTTGGCGACCTGCTCTTTGCTTTGGTCAACGTCGCGCGCAAGGAGGGCATTGACGCCGAGAGCGCCCTTCGTGCCAGCACGGCAAAGTTCCGCCGTCGCTGGGCCGCGATGGAGCAGATGGCGGCCGATGCTCACGTGGATCTTGCCGAGCTTTCGACCCACGGCCTCAACGACCTGTGGGATGCCGCAAAGGCGGAGGAGTAAGACTGCGGGAACGACGGGCTGACACGCCTCATCGTTCCCGCTAAATTTTTCGAAAAACAAGTGTATCCCCCGGCTAACTTAGGGCATAATGCAAAAAGTGCGACATGGCTAACTTACGGAGGCGCACCGACGGTGCACGGTCAGCCGGTCGCTTGCATCCACTACGTTTCCAAGTGAGAGGGAGACAACATGAGCGATATTTTGGACGTCTACGGTCGCGAGGTGCTCGACAGCCGCGGCAATCCCACCGTCGAGGTCGAGGTCGTGCTCGAGGACGGCAGCTTTGGCCGCGCAATGGTGCCTTCGGGTGCTTCGACCGGCGCCTTTGAAGCCTGCGAGCTGCGCGATGGCGACAAGGACCGCTACCTGGGCAAGGGCGTTTCGCAGGCCGTCGAGCATGTCAACAACGAGTGTGCTAACGCCGTCGTGGGCCTCGATGCCTTCGACCAGCGCGCCGTCGATGCCGCGCTGATTGCCGCGGACGGTACCCCCAACAAGACCAAGCTCGGTGCCAACGCCATCCTGGGCGTGTCGCTGGCCGTTGCCCGCGCCGCTGCCGAGTCGTCGGGCCTGTCGCTGTACCAGTACCTGGGCGGCGTCAACGCCCACCTGCTGCCCACACCTATGATGAATATCCTCAACGGCGGCGTGCATGCCGACAATAACGTTGACTTCCAGGAGTTCATGATCATGCCGGTGGGCGCCCCGAGCTTTGCCGAGGGCCTGCGTTGGTGCGCCGAGGTCTACCATACCCTCAAGGGCGTGCTGCACGAGGCCGGCCTGGGCGGCGGCGTGGGCGACGAGGGCGGCTTTGCCCCCAACCTTAAGACCAATGCCGAGCCGTTCGAGTACATCACCAAGGCCGTGGAGAAGGCCGGCTTTAAGCCCGGCGTCGACTTCATGTACGCCATGGACCCGGCCTCGACCGAGTTCTACAACGCCGAGACCGGCATGTACGAGCTCAAGGGCGAGGGCGTTGAGTATACGAGCGCTCAGATGGTCGATTACTGGGAGAAGCTCGTCGACACCTATCCCATCATCTCCATCGAGGACGGCATGGCCGAGGAGGACTGGGGCGGCTGGGTCGAGCTTACCCGCCGCATTGGCAACAAGGTGCAGCTCGTAGGCGACGACCTGTTCGTCACTAACACCGAGCGCCTCAAGAAGGGCATCGAGCTGGGTGCCGCCAACGCGATCCTGGTCAAGGTCAACCAGATCGGCACGCTCACCGAGTCGCTCGAGGCCATCGAGACCGCCAAGGAGGCCGGTTACGCCTGCATCGTGAGCCACCGCTCCGGCGAGACCGAGGACTCCACGATCGCCGACCTGGTCGTGGGCGTCAACGCCGGTCAGATCAAGTCGGGCGCCCCGTGCCGCAGCGACCGCATCGCCAAGTACAACCAGCTCATCCGCATCGAGGACGAGCTCGAGGGCAGCGCGCGCTATGCCGGCAAGGCCGCGTTTTACAACATTCGCTAAACAAGTGGTGCGCGCGGGGAGCGGGGTTGACTCGGCTCCGTTCCACTTCTGATGGCCGCCATTGGGCGCTGGGCCATATGGCTCAGCGCCTTTTTTATGTCGAGCAAAGGCTGTCGAAGGTGGTGCGCGCGCTCGTGCTATAACTAGAATACTTAGCGCAAACAAACCTCAACCGCACAAGGCGCACATGGATCAGATTTACGACAACAGGTACTATTCCGCCGGTTCGCGTGAGCCGTCGCCTCGCCGTGCGCGCACGGTGCAGCTCGGTGGGTCCGCCTACGCCGGCGCCGACCGCTCCATACAGCGCCCGACAAGTACCTCGCGCCCCAATGCTCAAGTGAATACTTCGACAGATGGACCAGTGCGCCCGGCACGTTCGTCGCATGCTCAGCGCTCGTCGGCTCAAACGCACGATAGGTCGAGCAGGCCCTCGAACCGTTTTTCGGGCTCGGACTTTATGC
>CABTZA010000129.1 GCA_902489225.1 uncultured Collinsella sp. | reverse complement strand
GACCTCGGCCACACAGTCGACGCTGGCAAGCTCGGCGGCGGCAGCCTGGACGTCCTTCTCGAGTGCGCGGTGCGTCAGGAAGATGACCGAGCAGGCATCGCTGACGCCCGACTTGCCGTCCTCGACCTGGTTGATGAGCGAGATCGAGATGTTGTGCTTGGCAAAGATGTCGACCGTCTCGGACAGGGCGCCCACGCGGTCGGCGACCTTCAGGCGCACATAGTACTTGGTCTGGAGCTCGTCCATAGGCTTAAAGGCGAGGTTGTGACCATAGGGCTCAATCTCGGGCAGCGGAGCCACGCCGCGGCTGATCTGCTCGGAGAGCGACAGGATATCGCCCACGACGGCGCTCGCGGTGGGGAAGGAGCCTGCGCCGGCACCGTAGAACATGGTCTCGCCCACGGCGTCGCCTACCACGTAGACAGCGTTCATGGCACCGTTGACCTTGGCAAGCATGTGGTCGGCGGGGATCAGCGTGGGATGCACGCGGACGTCGACGCCGGCTTCGGTGTTGCGTGCGATGCCCAGCAGCTTGATGGTGTAGCCGAGCTCGCGGGCCTGGGCAATGTCCTCGGCGCCGATGGTACGGATACCCTGCTGGTAGACATCGTCGGTGGTCACGCGGGTGCCAAAGCCGATGGAAGCGAGGATTGCCGTCTTGCTGGCGGCGTCGAAGCCGTCGACGTCGGCGGACGGGTCGGCCTCGGCATAGCCCTTTGCCTGGGCGTCGGCGAGCACGTCAGCGTAATCGGCGCCCTCGGCGTCCATGCGCGACAGGATGTAGTTGGTGGTGCCGTTGAGAATGCCAGCGATGGTCAGGATCTTGTTGCCCACCAGGTCGTGCTCGAGCGTGCTGACAATGGGGATGCCACCGCCGCAGCTGGCCTCGCACTTAATCTGCACGCCGCACGCGCGCGCCTTCTCGGCGAGCGTCTCGACATGACGGCCCAGCAGGGCCTTGTTGGCAGAGACGACGTGCTTGCCGTTCTCGAAGGCGGTGGTGAAGATTTCGGTTGCGGGGTGCTCGCCGCCGATCAGCTCGACGACGATGTCGACGGCGGGGTCGGTGACGACGTCGTGCCAGTCACTCGTAAAGGCCTCGCGCTCAATGCCTGCCGCCTCGGCCTGCTCCCAAGCAAGCGCGCAGGCGCGGGTCAGCTTAAGGTCGATGCCGTAGGCTGCCAGATACTCATCGTGGTGGCTCTTGATCAGACGGGCCACGCCGCCGCCGACGGTTCCCAGACCGATCAGACCGACGTTCACGGTGCGCAGGGGTTCGCTCATAGATAGCTCCTTCGTGCATCTTATGGATGGATTAACCGCTTAAAGGTTGAGTGCATTCTAGCGTGAACCGAGGGCGCGTGCTCGCCAGGCAACAGGAGTCGCACAAAACGGCACCCCCGAAACGCTGCGGAAACATTGGAAACATGCTCGCTACAAACGGAACTCCGTAACAAACTGTCAACGTTTGCACCATAAGGTTTGCCCTGTACCGCAAGACGGCCGCACCGCGGCCAGCGAAAAGGGGGACACCATGTTTAGCATCAACAACGTACTTAACCGCAGGAGTTTCTTGGCTGGCGCCGCGGCGCTCGGTGGCACCGCGGTACTCGCTGGTTGCTCGTCGGGTGGCTCGGACGGCGGCTCCGCCGATGACGGCAAGACCTTCAAGATCGGTGTCATCGGCCCTCTGACCGGCGCCGCGGCAACCTATGGCGTTTCGGCCGAGAAGGGTGCCAAGCTCGCCGCCAAGGATTTTTCGACCAAGGACCTCAAGCTCTCGCTTAAGTCCGAGGACGACGTCGCCGACGGCGAGAAGGCCATCAACGCCTTCAATACCTTGTGCGACTGGGGTATGCAGGCGCTCGTCGGTCCGGTCACCACCGGTGCTGCCGTCGCTGTCTCGGGCGAGATTGCCGACGACATGCTCATGGTCACGCCCTCGGCCTCGTCTCTCGACGTCACCAAGAATAAGACCACGGTCTTTCAGGTTTGCTTCACCGATCCCACCATGGGCGCCAGCGCCGCGAAGTTCTTGGCCGAGAAGTACGCGGACGCCAAGATCGCCCTGTTCTACAACTCCGGCGATACGTATAGCTCGGGCGTTGCCGACGCTTTTGCCGAGCAGGCCAAGGCGTCCAAGCTCGACATCGTCGATACCGAGACCTTTAAGGACGACTCTTCCACGAGCTTTACCAACCAGCTCACCAAGGCCAAGGAGGCCGGCGCCACGCTCATCTTTGCGCCGATCTACTACACGCCGGCGTCCGTTTTGCTCAAGAACGCCAAGGACATGGGCTACGACATGACCCTCATGGGTACCGACGGCATGGACGGCCTGCTCTCTGTGGAAGGCTTCGATACCTCTCTTGCCGAGGGCGTACTGCTCATGACCCCGTTTTCGGCTGACGATGAGAAGAATGCCGACTTCGTCAAGGCCTATAAGGATGCCTACGACGAGACGCCCAACCAGTTTGCCGCCGACGCTTACGATTGCGTCCACGCCATCGCCGAGGCTATCGATAGGGCGGGGATTGACATTTCGGCCGACGGTGCCGAAATTGCCGGCGACCTTGCCAAGGCCATGCGCAAGATCAAGATCGACGGCCTGACCGGCGAGCTAACGTGGAATGACGAAGGTCAGGTCGAAAAGCCTGCTACGGCCTATGTGATTCAGGACGGTAAGTACATCGCCGCCTAAGTGCATATACATCGAGACCGGCGGGCCGTTTTATTCAGGGCAAGGACGCCTGTAACAGAACGGAAACATTACTTTCACACAATAAAGTGGCATTACTGCATAAAATAATAGAAATACGCAGAATTATGGATAAATGAACAAATCCAAAGAAAAGTTGAAATAATCGCCACTTTCCTTAACTAAAGCGTCTAGTATTTTGCGAACGCCGAACACGGCGAAGGATGGCCTGTCGGGTAACCGAAACCCGACGAGATTTGAGAGGAGAGCCGCATGTCGAGCCTCACCGGTAAGTCATTGAACCCTGTTATGAATCGCAGGAGCGTTATCGCGAGCGCAGCAGGTCTGGGGGCGATGTCCATTCTAGCCGGCTGCTCCTCCAACGGCGGCGATAGCGGTTCCGCTTCGGGCGACGCTTCGTTTAAGATCGGCACCATCGGCCCGCTGACCGGCGCCAACGCGTCCTACGGCAAGTCCGTTACCCAGGGTGTCGAGCTTGGCTGCAAGGATTTCTCGACCAAGGAGCTGCCGCTTGCCAGCAAGGCCGAGGATGACCAGGCCGACGGCGAGAAGGCCGTCAACGCCTTCAATACCCTGCTCGACTGGGGCATGCAGGCCCTCGTCGGCCCGACCACCACGGGTGCGTCGGTTGCCGTTGCCGCAGAGTGTGGCAACGACCCCAAGACGTTCATGATCACCCCGTCCGCGTCCTCCGAGGACGTCACCGACGGCAAGGATTGCGTCTTCCAGGTTTGCTTCACCGACCCCAACCAGGGCGTCAACGCTGCCAAGTTCCTGGCGCAGAAGTATGCGGACGAGAAGTTCGTGCTGTTCTATAACTCCGGCGACGCCTATTCTTCGGGCATCGCAGATTCTTTTAAGGCCCAGGCCGCTGAGTCCAAGCTCGAGATTGTTGACGAGGAGACCTTTAAGGACGACTCCGCCACGAGCTTTACCAACCAGCTGACCAAGGCCAAGCAGGCCGGCGCCACCATGATCTTTGCGCCGATCTACTACACGCCGGCGTCCGTCCTGCTCAAGAACGCCAAGGACATGGGCTACGACGTCAAGATGATGGGCTGCGACGGCATGGACGGCATCCTGGGCGTTGAGGGCTTCGACACCTCTCTTGCTGAGGGTCTGCTGCTCATGACTCCGTTCTCCGCCGACGACGAGAAGAACGCCGACTTCGTCAACGCTTACAAGGATAAGTACGGCGATACCCCCGACCAGTTTGCCGCCGACGCCTACGACGGCGTGCACGCGGTGGCCGAGGCCCTCAAGGAGGCCGGTCTTGGAGTCGACGCCGATCCGACCGAGGCCGCCGAGAAGCTGTCGAAGGCTATGCTCAAGATTACCGTTGACGGTCTGACCGGCAAGCTCACCTGGAACGATAAGGGCCAGGTCCAAAAGGAGCCCACGGTTTACGTCATCACCGACGGCAAGTACGTACAGGCCTAATTGGCCGCCTTACATAGAGCGGTTTTGATCCCAAGCAGGGGAGGTTTTGGCCTTCCCTGCTTGCTTGGTATCTAGGGACGATGTAACGTCCCTGTTTCATACATCAACTGGAAACCTATTCGAAAGGGGGATGTGGAACATGACGGTCTTTATCCAATACCTGGTCAACGGCCTGTCCATGGGCAGCGTCTACGCCATCATCGCGTTGGGCTACACCATGGTCTACGGTATCGCCAAGATGCTGAACTTCGCTCACGGCGACGTCATCATGGTCGGTGCCTATGTCTCGTTCTGCGCCACGTCGTATCTCGGCCTCCCGGGCTGGGTATCTGTAATTCTTTCTTGTGTGGTCTGCACGGTTCTCGGCGTTCTCATCGAGGGTCTGGCCTATAAGCCGCTGCGCCAAGCAGGCCCGCTGGCCGTTCTGATCACGGCTATCGGCGTGTCTTACTTCCTGCAGAACGCCGCGCAGCTTCTGTGGGGCGCCACGCCCAAGAACTTCACTTCGCTCGTCACCTTCCAGGTGCCGGAGTTCTTGGCCAAGTTCAACGTAAGCGCCGTCTCGCTCGTCACCATCGTCGCCTGCCTGGTTATCATGGCCGGCCTGATGTTCTTTACAGGTAAGACCAAGATGGGCAAGGCCATGCGCGCCGTGTCCGAGGACAAGGCTGCCGCTCAGCTCATGGGCATCAACGTCAACCGCACCATTTCGATGACGTTTGCCATCGGCTCTGCCCTTGCCGCCATCGCCGGCGTGCTGCTGTGCTCCTACTCGCCGGTGCTGCAGCCCACGACGGGTGCCATGCCTGGCATCAAGGCCTTCGACGCCGCCGTTTTCGGTGGCATCGGCTCCATCCCCGGCGCCTTTGTCGGTGGCATTCTCATCGGCATCATCGAGGCGATGGCGCAGGCCTACATTTCCACGAGCCTTGCCAACTCCATCGTCTTTGGTGTTCTGATCATCGTCCTGCTCGTCAAGCCTGCCGGCCTCTTGGGCAAGTACGTCCCCGAGAAGGTGTAGGTGAGCGGTATGAAGTTTCTTAAAGACAAGCAGACGCGTCACGACTTTGTTACGTACGCCATGTGCCTTGTGGCGTTCGCCATCGTGTTCTTTATGCAGTCTAACCACATGAT
>CABTZA010000128.1 GCA_902489225.1 uncultured Collinsella sp. | reverse complement strand
TCGATGGAGTCGGCCGGCACGGCGGCGCCGATGCCGAAGCCGGCGAACAGGTAGATGACGGCGATAGCCACGCCGCCGACGATGATGGCCTTGGGAATATCGCGAGCGGGATCGGCCATGTCGTCGGTCATGGTGCAGATGACCTCGAAGCCCATGAAGTTAAAGATGATGATCGACAGGTAGCCGAGAGCGTTGGTGTTGGTGAGCTCGGGCAGGAAGGTGGCAGCGGACATGTCGTTCGCAAAACCGTTCTCCATGGCATACCAGATGCCCAAGGCGCCGACGATAACGGCAACGGCGACCTTGATGATAGCGCCTCCGTTGAGGACCCACTCGGAGTCGGCCGCCTTGGAGCGGCCCATGAGATACACGATCCACACAAAGGCAAGTTCGATACCCATCTTGGCGATTAGGTTGAACTCGACGCCAAAGACCATGCCCAGGATGTCGGGGAACATAGTGGCCAGCGAGGCGATCCACAGGGGGTAGTTGACCCAGTAGGAATACGAAATGCGGGCGCCCCACTTGTCGCCCAGGCCATCGCGTACCCAGTCGTAAATGCCGCCCTCGCCGTCATAGGTGGTGCCGAGCTCGGCGACAACCATGCCGTAAGGGAGCAGGAAGGTCAGGATTAGGAAGATCCACCAGAAGAACTGCTGGTTGCCAATGGCGGCAGCAGGTGCGGCGGCCTCGCAAACGAAGACGACGCAGATGATGGTCGAAATGACCGTCAAGAAGGAAAGCTTTTTCTTTCCGTCGCTCATGATGAGCTCCTTCGCTCAGTCTTGGACAGATCCGGGGCCTAAAGTATTAAGGCAATTGCTTGGGCCTCGGTGAGCGGGCGACAGGAGACGAGCATCCGCCGCCCGCAAACGTGCTTTTAGAAGCCTTGAGCTTAGAGCTGCTCGAGAGCCTCGAGAGCGGCGTGGAGCTCAGCCTTGGCGGAGTACTCGACACCCTCGTCGTTGAGCGGGGTGCGCTTGCCCAGGGCGGCAAGGAGAGCACGGATGGAGTGCTTGCGGTTCTCGGCCTCGACCCAGCACAGGGAGCGCTCGGGATCGTCCATGACCTCGTCGACGACCTCCTCGTTGCGGGTGGCCGGCAGGCAGTGCATGAACTTGGAGTCTGCGCCGGCGAAGTTCATCATGTCCATGGTGACCTGATACTTGGGATAGAACACGTCCATGTAGTTCTCGCCCGAAACCTCCTCGTCGTACAGGCCATACCACACGTCGGTGTAGATGAAGTCGGCGCCCTTGATGCACTCGATGTCGTCGGAGATGACGACCGAGCCGCCGGAGACCTTGCAGTTCTCCTCGGCGATGGCCATCATCTGCTTACCGAACTCGGCGCGCTCCTCGACGGTGCCGACGTGCAGGCCGCCGTCGGGGATCTGGTGGCCCTTAGGTCCAAACTGGACAAACTTCATGCCGACCTTGGAGGCGATGAACATGAGGGAGACGCAGACCTGGGTGGCGTCGCCGATGAAGGCCAGGGTGCAGTCCTCGATCTTCTTGCCCTCGGGGAGGTTCTCGAGCATGGTCATGAGGTCGCCCATCTCCTGCGTGGGATGGTTGAACTCGGACATGCCGTTGATGACGGGCACAACGGAGCCCTCGGCGAGACCGACGACGTCCTTGTGACGGTCAACGCGAGCCATCATGATGTCGAGCAGCGAGCCCATAACGCGAGCGGTGTCGCCCAAGGACTCGTGACCGCCGAGCTGGATGGTGCCAGGGCCATAGAACTGAGCATGACCGCCGAGGTCGGTCATAGCGGTCTCGAAGGAAAGACGGGTGCGGGTGGAGACCTGCTGGAAGATCATGCCAAGGCTCTTGTTGCGGAGCAGGTGCGGATAATAACCGTCAACCTTGATGGCCTTCTTCATTGCCAGGCCAAGATCCTCGATAGCTAGGATCTGCTCTTTGGTGAAGTCGTTGGTGTCGATGAAATCCTTAGGCAGTGCCATGTCGATTTCCTTTCCGCCGGTCTTGCCGACTATTACTATGAGGCGCTCGAACATCACGCCTCGTGTTGACAAGACCATCATTCACCCGTATGCAATTTTCACCTAGTTTATTCGGGATTAAAGACCGTTCACGGAGTTACATCCCCTCTAAACCAATATAAACCCGCAGGCAGCTGGCTTGTAGGGGGTTTACCGTCTGGAACCGCGAACGGTATACGGCTATGCTGTATCTCGGTGTTTAATCCGCAATGGAACGCAATGGAACGACCGGCGGAGGCATGTATACCCGGGGGGATATAGCGGGCTCCATAAGAGATCAAATGAGACAGGACGGTGACATATGGACACGCTCATGTTCTTCTATACCCTAGCGATACTCGTAATCTGTATTGTGACGGCAGTGCTTTCGCTTGCCGCCTACGCCTCGTCTCGTCGACAGTTCTTTATCTATGGCAGCGGCGTTTTTATTTGCTATGCCATCGAGATGACCGAGATCTTCTTTTTTGAATACACGTTGCAAAACCGAAGTTTTCCGGCCAATGACTATTACTCAATTACCATGCCTGTAATGCGGACCCTTGTGGCGACCGCTTCACAGGCTTTTATTTGGGCCATTGCCATGGACTTACTTGATAAGCATTCTAAGAAGTTGTTCGCCATCCCCGTTTTAACGTTTTTGCTGTGCGAGTCGCTGATTATCGTCGCTGTCCCCTACGGCCCCATTCATCAATGGCTCTACTACACGATGCGTCAGGTATTCCTTGTTTTCGTGGGGCTATATATCTTTTGGACGGCACGCAAGAGCACACAAGTCGAGCTGAAGGCACGCGTTAACAACCAACGAAAGCACCTGATTATCGGCGCTATTCTGGTCGGTTGCATCGTTGCCGAGGATTTCTACAACATTCTGATTGTCCCCATGAGTCTGGCGCCCTCTTGGCTGCAACTATATCTGTCCGAGCGCAACTTTAGCGAAAACGTCTTTGCCTGCTACTTTGCGATTCTGCTGATCATCTACTCCTACCGCGTGCTTTCAATCCGCATGCAGGAGGCACCCGAGGAAAAGAACGTCAGCGATCTTGATCGACACATCGAAGAGCAGATGCCCTTCTATCGCAACGCCTACAAGCTCTCCAACCGTGAGACCGAAGTTATGCGTCTGGTCGTACTGGGCAAATCGAACCAAGAGATCGCTGACGAGCTATTCCTTGCCGTGGGCACCGTCAAGACCCACATCCACAACATCCTGGTCAAAACCGAACAGCAAAACCGCACCACGCTCATCCTGCATTTTTGGAAGCGCTGAGGTTACGCGGTTTTGCCAAACCGCGTAACGGCTCGACGCTGCAAACGCCCCAGAGCGGCAACCTGACGTTCAATCGTCGGTCGCGTACCGAAGTACGCTTCCCTCCTCTTTTACGTCATCTTGCTCGCTCTGGGGCGTTTTCGCTGACTTATGCTCTACCTGCGATGGTTTTGTTCTGCATCAGGTTGGTTACTCGCTGTAGCGGGTGGCGATGGCGGCTCGTACTATGCCGGTGCTCATGAGGTATGTCACCAGGAAGTAGCCGCCGTAGGCTGCTAGGAAGATTGCACAGGTGAGGCCCACCGTGCCGCCGATGCTCATGTCGCCGAATGTACTCACCAGCTCGATAATCACCTTGAGTGCCACAAAGGAGTGCGCCAGGCCCACTGCCAGCGGGAACAGGAAGAACACCGCTTGCTGCGCCATCACCGAATGGCGGATCTGGCGGTCATCGCAGCCAATCTGCGCCAGCACGCGATAGCTGCGACTGCCGTCGGCCACGTTGGAGAGCTGCTGGATCGACAGAATTGCCGCGCATGCGACGACCAGCACAGAGCCGATGTAGATGGCTAGATAGCTGATCATGCCGTTCATCTGCGCCGCCTGCGTATATATCTCGGACCGCGTCATGAAGACTCCCCACGACCCCAGCTCCTTGCCATCCACGAGCAAATCGTCGAGCAGGGTATATTTAATGGTCTCGTCAGCCTTGGCCACGTCCATCCCCTGCTTGTAGTTAACGAGCAGGTTGCTGGAATACGGCTGCAAGTTGAGCTCCGACAGCAGCTCGTCGGCCACGACCACGGTACCGGGATTGCTGCCGAGCGCCGAGTTGGCGATGGCTGCCGTGTCCTCGTCCGACTTGTCGGTTGCGGGCGAAAGCGTGTTGCCGCCCAGCTCAAGGGTACGGCCGCCTGCCATGTACTTGGTGTACAGGTCACTCAGCTCGCCGCCCATATCGCACGTGAGCAGGTACTGGTCGTGGCCAATGCTCACCGGCTCCTCGCCCATCATCTGGCGCAGTTTGTTGTACTGGCTCGCCGGCGTCACAAACAGGCCCATCGCATCGGTAGTGCTGCCCTCAAGCGCCTTGGGAAGTTTTTCGCCCATGACCTTACACATCGCACTTGCAGTCACCGAAGGACTCGAACCGCCATACGGGTAGCTCAGATACGAATCGATCTGCACGTGCTCACCGGCGACGTCGGCGATATTGACCTTCTTGCCGGTCTCGTCGTTGTTGTCCACCGACTTGCGCTCGCCATGCCATGCAGCGTATAAATCGACCGTTGCATCGGCCAGCACCATGCGATCGGCCTCAGACGGATTGACATACTCCTTGTAGTAGTCGAGCGTTTCGGGCGTGTAATAGACATACGTCTGAGACACGTCAACAGGGTTATAGCGCTCCAGGTTTTCGTTCATCACGTTGGCGATCGACATACCGCACGTCACCGAAGTAATGGCGAGGAACAGAATCATCGCGATGACACCCATCGAAAAGCACACCGTATTGACCTTGGCCGAAAGCTGACGCACGGTAAACATATTGAGGCCGCGCCAATACACGCTGCGCAGGCTCTGCAGCAGCTTGATAAGCATGCCCGAGAGTCCCCAGAACAGCGCAAAGGTACCCACTGTAACCATAGCGGTCGTAATGCCAAACTGGCTCATGGCCTCTTGCAGCTTGCTGTCCGTCGCGGTTAGCGGGAACCCATCACGTAGCAGACGGTAATAGGCCACGCCCACAAGCACCACGCCCACGGCAAAGATGGCAATCGCAATCCAGGGGTTGCGCGTCTTGATGCTCTCGTTGCGACGCTCGGCACCCATAAGCTCGATGAGTTTGGTACGACGCACGGCGCGAAGGTTCAGCAGTAACGTGAGCACAAACATTACGAGCATGCAGACAAGGGTCAGATTGAACGCATGCACCGAGAAAAAGAAGTGGAAATTGGCAATCTGTGTCTTAAAGAGCGAGGCCGTAAAGAACGTCATGAGCTGGGAGAGTCCCACGCCCAGCACAAT
>CABTZA010000127.1 GCA_902489225.1 uncultured Collinsella sp. | reverse complement strand
CTCCTTCCGTTCCCGTTCAGCCAGCTCGTCGAGTTCGCGTTTGATTTCCTTCACGCGCTCGTCGATGGCATGAACTCGGAACAGGATTCCGGTCGCTAGGCACGCCGTGAAGTTGACGGCCCACGGGAGCCAGTCGGGCATTTCCGCACCCCCCATCGCTACTCGCCGCCCTTGAGAGTCCTGAGGATTGAGAGGCCGAGCGTTGTCAACGCCCCGGAAACCATCCTCAAGAGGCACTCGACCAGCGTGAGCGCCGCGACGACCAGAACGAGCGGCGTGGTGACGACGGTGGCGACCACGAGGCGAACCGCCTGACAGAACTTGCTCATCGCCCATCGCCGCCCAGGTAGACTTCCTCCAGGCCGGGCATGTAGACGAGCGTGTCGCCCAGCGTGTAGTAGACGCGCCCCCTGACGGCAAACGTCACGGGCGAGGCTATGTAGTACTCGACTCCGTCGAGCTTGCCCAGCTTTTCGGCCCCCTTCTCCAAGATCCTGATGTCGGTGATGTCGCCGAGGTGGAACCTATTCCCGATGCGATACCTGACGCTGCGGTTCGTCTCGACGTAGGAGCCGTCGACCTCCTCGAAGTCGTAGCTGACCTGCTTACTCATGTCGCCCTCCCCTACAGCTCGAAGTCGGAAAAGTCGCGGGCCTCGACGGGCTCGGCCTCGACCGTGATGGCCTCGGGGATGTTCCAGCCGCCCAGCTCGATGTCGATGTAGTTCTCGTTCATGGTTCTCTCCGTTTCGTTTGCACCCTAATTTATTTAGGGTCGATACCCAAAAAAATATTGCCGTCAATGCCGAAGTGCTTTCCAAGCTTGTCCGCCATCGTCGGAGTAAGCTTGTCCGCTTGCGCGTCCTCGATGGCCGTTAGCGTCGGTTCGGTAATTCCAAGAGCTGCGGCGATTTCTTTCTTCTGGAATCGCTTGGCTCCGGCTTCTCGAAACTCCTTAAGGTTTTGCATCCGCTCCTCCTTTCGTTGACCTAATCATAATCTAATTTGGGTTTAACCACAACTACTTTTTGCTTTAAACCAAAATTATTTTTGTTTAGGATAAAGACAACGCAGTTAGGAGGCGCTATGGAATTTGGTGAAAAGCTCCGGTCACTACGTGCGAAAGCAGGATTAACCCAGCTAGATATTGCCGAAAAGCTTGACGTGTCGGCAGCGGCCATTGGGGCATGGGAAAACGGCCGAGCGAAGCCTCGCCTAACAAAGTTAGGGCAGCTTGCCGAACTTCTAGGGACGAGCGCAGCTGACCTCATGGGAGAGGACACCACCGAGGCCGCGATCAGCGGCACATCGCGCATGGTCCCCCTGCTGGGCTTCGCCCACATGGGCGAGCCGTGCGACGAGGGGAACCTCGCCGACGAGGTCGAGGTCCCCGCCTCCATCGCCGACGCGCACCCGCGCGGCTTCATGGTCCACGCACAGGACGGCTGCATGGACAACCGTTTCCCCCACGACGCCCTGCTGCTCGTCGACCCCGACATGGAGCCGGTCAACGGCCAGCCGGTGCTCGCCGAGACGGCCGACTACGGCGCCGTGGTGCGCAACTACACCCGGGGCCGCTCGACCGTGATGCTCACGGCGGACAGCCACAGCGGCGAGTACGACGACATCCTCGCCGGGCCGGGCGACGAGCCCGTGGTCTGCAAGGGCCGCGTGGTCTGGTACATGGGCGAGCGGGACGAGAGGTAGTAGGAACGGAAAAGAGGTGGGACGCATGAGGCCATTAGCTTTGGATGGTGTGCGGGCATATTACGAATCGGGAAACGGTGCCACCTTCGGCGGCGAGGAGTTTAATGTCTACTGCGACGAGAGCTGCCATCTCGAGCACGATCGCTTCAAGGCGATGTCGCTCGGGGCGGTATGGTGCCCCAAATCGAAAGTCAGGGAGATAAGCAAGCGCCTCGTGGAGATAAAGGCGAGGCATGGCATCGAGATGGGCGCCGAGGTCAAGTGGACGAAGGTGTCGCCATGCAACTACGACCTCTATGTCGACATCATCGACTATTTCTTCGATGACGACGACCTGCACTTCAGGGGTCTTGTAGTTCCCGACAAATCAAAGCTGGACCACGCCCGCTTCAACCAGGACCATGACCTCTGGTACTACAAGATGTACTTCACGATGCTGAAGACGATCTTCTCCCGCGACGCGCGGTATTACGTCTATATCGACATAAAGGACACCCATTCCGGGCGAAACGCCCAGAAGCTCGAGAACGTGCTCGCGAACGATGCGTACGATTTCAACCATGAGATCGTGAGGAGGGTGCAGCCCATACGCTCCGACGAGGTTCAGTTGATGCAACTCGTTGACATCCTTACCGGCGCCATCGCGTACCGCCACAACCACGACGCCATCACGCCATCGGATAGCGTCACGAAGATCAGGCTCATCAATAGAATTATCCAGAGGTCGGGCCTCTCTCTCGTCAAGACCTCGCTCCTCAGCGAAAAGAAGATGAACCTGCTGGTCTGGCAGGCCGGGGGAATCACATCATGAACTGCTGTTGGATACCGCCCCTAGTCGAAAGGGACAGCTCGCGTCCCTGGAGCGAATACGACGCTCTTGTCTACAGCGTGTTCAGGCATGATTTCATCGATGGCAGGCCCGTCTACCACGGGAAACCGGTAAAGATACGGTACCAGCCCATGCTGGAGGGACGGGCAGAAGCCTTTTGGCACCTTACCTGCAGGGACTACGATCATAAGTCGGGTCTGCCAGAGGACCGTGTGCCAGATCTCGAAAGGTGCAGGCGCATCAGATGGCCGAAGGCGTTCATCGAGAATGCTGAAAGGTGCCCCAAAAGTCCCGACTGCGGAGGCGTTATAGCCTGGAAGGCGGAGCATCGCGCAAGGAAGAGCCGCAATGGCACCCAGATAAGGGAACGGATTAAGTTTTACCTTGAGGAAGAGAGCTACATTGTCGTATTCGAGCCGAGAGAGCACTACTGCCTGCTGATAACCGCATATTACGTCGACAACGACCACAGCAGGAAGATGATTGAGCGCGAGATGGCGAGAAACCACGCCGAAAAAGCAGGAGGCGCTGTTTGGGCGCCTCCAGAGGACTCCTTCACACACACGGTGGATGAGCTATCCCGATTATCGCCCCATCGCGGCGAAATGTAAACCGAACACGTTATGGAGATTGGGGGCCGGCAAGGGTGAGACCCCATGCGTCTACATCTAGGGAGGTGATGCCCGTGAAAGCGAAAAATCTCGGGACCGCAGGCTGATGCCGCGGCCCCGAGGCTAAGGAGACGGCCCCTGCACTTTGGAACGTGAGACGGGGCCGGAGTCAGAACCGGGCGAAACGGAGAATAAGCCCGCGATCTGAACGGATCTGATTATATGACAAAGAAGCAGCGCCGCCGTGTCTGGGGCTCCGTGACCGAGATGAGGCGCGGCAAGAAGTACGTCCTGCGCTGGATGCAGAACACGCCGCAGGGCCGCAGGCGCAAGACCAAGACCGTGTACGGCACCTACCGCGAGGCGTGCGCGGAGCTGGACCGCATCCACGTCGAGCACGCCGACGACGCGCCCGTGCCCACCATAGCCAAGGCCTACGAGACGTGGCTCGTCCCCAAGATGGCCGCACAGGTCGAGGCGGGGACGCTCGCCCCCAACACCCGCGACCTCGTGCTGCGCTCGTGGAGAAACTACGTCGGACCCCGCTGGGGCGCAATGCCCGTCGATCAGTTCCGCGCCGTCGAGCTCCAGGACTGGCTGCTGACACTGCCCGCCGCCACCGCCGATACCGCCCTGCTCACCCTGCGCAAGGTCTACGCCTGCGTCTCGACCTTCATCCGCCTGCCGCTCGACCCGTTCGCTGCCAGCGTCAGGTACACCATGCCCACCCGCAAGACCCGCGAGCGCTCAAAGCGCGTCTACACCCTCGACGAGGCCCTGGGCGTCCTCGACGCACTGCGCGGTAACCCCCTGGAGCCTGCGTTCATCCTCGCGTGCTTCGGCTCCTGCCGCTCGGGCGAGTCGCTGGGCGTGCGCACCGAGGAGGTGCTGCGCTGGGAGCGTAGCGGCACTGTCCTCGCCTCGGCCGACATCTGCCGCCAGATGCAGCAGTCCGGCACCGAGCCGGTGGGCGCCCTCAAGACCGCCAAGTCCGCCCGCACCGTCGTGATCCTGCCGCAGGCCGCCGACCGCCTCGTCGAGATAGCGGCCTCGCGCGCCGCCGAGGGCCGCGAGTGGCTGAGCGACCGGGGCGACGGGCTGCCCATGAACCGGAGCATTTGCAACGACCGCTGGCGGAAACTCTGCGCCGCCCGCGGCATCGAGCACATCCCGTGGTCGAACCTCCGCAACTCATGGCGTACGATAGCGGAGGTCGAGCTTCGCCTGCCGTGGGACCTCATAGAGATGCTGATGGGCCACGCCCTTCCCGGCGTGTCGGGACGGCACTATATCCGGCCCACCGCCGAGCAGGTCGTCCGCGCCGCCTTCGACGCGCTTGGGATAAGTTAGGATATTCACCCGCAACGCCGCAGGTAGATGGCACGCCATTAGTTGTGGCAGTATTAAGATTCGCAGCCCAAAACCACCACAAAGGGGCAGGCACCTTTGTGGTGGTTCCCACAAATATCTCGATCTGTAACAGTTAGAGTCCATTTTTCGGCCCACCTGTTACAAATCGAGACATTCAAATTCCGCTGAGAAGAAAATCTCGATCTGTAACAGCAACTCGGCAAAATCGACCCTAGATGTTACAGATCGAGACAAACGACCGATATCGACCTGAATAATCTCAATCTGTAACATCTAGCCCGTTTTCGGCCTTCGTACTGTTACAGATCAAGACAAACAAACGAAACAAGCCGCCGCAAGGGGAACTTTTGTACCGCTTTGGGGCTGCACTACTCACCGAGCATCTCTTGGAGCTTGGCTGCCACGGCATGTCCCAAGCTCTCGTGGCTCTCGGGCATCATGTGCAGATAATCGATATCGCCCGGCTCGGCAAAATCGGCGGCATTCAAAAAGTCGCAGCCAAACTGCTCAGCCACATGCGCGTAGTACTCACCAAAATGTTCCGAGGCTTCTACGGAATGCTCGTCAAAATCGGTCATATATACGTCGGCGATCTGCGGCTTAATCTTGATAGGCGCCATCAGCAGAATCCGTGGGCAGGGCGCGGCATCGGTCCAGGCAAACGCACGGACGGCGCGAATCAACGTCATGGCGCCGCGGGCAATATCGTATGCCGTCTTCTGCATGAACGTCTTGCAATCGTTAGTTCCCAGCATAATAACGAACGCATCCAGCGGCTTATGGGCCTCG
>CABTZA010000126.1 GCA_902489225.1 uncultured Collinsella sp. | reverse complement strand
GCGAGATCCGCCAGGCAATCCTCGAAAGCTCCGCCGCCGTCGGCGGGCACGTTGCCCCCAACCTGGGCGTCGTTGAGCTTACGGTTGCGCTCCATCGCGTGTTTAACTCCCCTATCGACAAGATTGTCTTTGACGTTTCGCACCAGACCTACGCCCACAAGGCGCTGACTGGGCGCGCGTACACTTATATCGATCCGGAGCGTTATGGTGAGGCTTCTGGCTTTGCCAATCCCGACGAGTCCGAGCACGACCTGTTCGCCATGGGCCATACCTCCACGTCAGTGAGCCTGGGCTGCGGCCTGGCGCACGCTCGTGACCTGACGGGCGATGCGTACAACGTCATCACCATCATTGGCGACGGCTCGCTTTCGGGCGGCCTGGCGTTTGAGGGCTTTAACAATGCCGCCGAGCTCGACAGCAACCTGATCATCATCGTCAACGATAACGACCAGTCCATCGCCGAAAACCACGGTGGCCTCTATCGCAATCTGGCCGAGCTGCGCGCCAGCAACGGCACCTGTGAGCGCAACGTTTTCCGCGCGCTGGGCCTCGACTATCGCTATCTGGACGCCGGCAACGACGTGTTGGCCCTGGTCGACGCGCTGCAGGAACTGCGCAATATCGATCATCCCATCGTGCTGCACGTCTCCACCGCCAAGGGCAAGGGCTTTGAGCCGGCCCAGAGCGACCCCGAACGCTGGCACCACGTGGGTCCGTTTGACATGGCGACCGGGCGCAAGCTTTGCCCGGGCCATCCGAGCGAGCCCGCGCCGCGCACCTATGCTGACATTACGGGCGAGGCGCTCAGCGCCGCCATCGAGCGCGATCCACAGGTCGTTGGCATCACGGCCGCCACGCCCTACATTATGGGCTTTACACCCGAGCTTCGCGCTGCCGCCGGCAAACAGTTCGTCGATGTGGGCATTGCCGAGGAGCACGCCGTGACCTTTGCCACCGCGCTTGCGCGCTCGGGCGCCAAGCCAGTCTTTGGTGTGTACGGCACGTTTTTGCAGCGCGCCTACGACGAGCTGTGGCACGACCTGTGCCTCAACGACGCCCCCGCAACCATTTTGGTGTTTGGTGCGTCAATCTTTGGCACCACGTCCGAGACGCACCTTTCGTTCTTTGATATTTCCATGCTGGGCGGACTTCCCAACATGCGCTACCTTGCACCTGCCTGCATGGAGGAATATCTGTCCATGCTGAGCTGGTCGCTCGACCACCGCGAGCATCCCGTGGCGATTCGTGTACCTGGTATTGGCCTGGTGAGCCGTCCCGACCTTGCGCCCGCCGAAGGCACCGACTACAGCGCCGTTCGCTACAACGTGGTGCGCCAGGGTCGCGACGTTGCCGTGCTCGCGCTTGGCGATTTCTTTGAGCCGGGCGAGCGCGTGGCAAACCGTTTGGCCGCCGAGTACGGTATCGAGGCCACGCTCGTCAACCCACGCTTTGCAACCGAGCTCGACCGTGAGTTCCTCGACAGCCTTGCCGCCGAGCATCGTGTTGTCGTCACCCTCGAGGACGGCATCTTGGACGGCGGCTGGGGCGAGCGCGTGGCATGTTATCTGGCATGCACGCCGTTGCGCACGCGCACCTTCGGCATCGCCAAGGGCTTCCCCGACCGCTACGACCCCAACGAACTGCTCGCACAGAACGGCATGACGGTCGAGGATATGGCCGCCGAAGCCGCAAGGCTACTGAACGAGTAAGAAAACCTCCGCAAGGGAAGCACCCCCGCGGAGGTTTTTATTTTCGCGGCGCGATTATCTCGATTCGTAACATCTAGGGCTCGACTTCCCGTCTAACTGTTACAGATCTAGACAAGACGTCTTAGTTCCTGACCTTTGTCTCAATCTGTAACAGATAGAGACCTTTTGTCCGTCCAGATGTTACAGATTGAGATAAAGCAGCGAGACATGCCGCTGCATCGGTCAGAACCACCACAAAGGTGCCTGTCCCTTTTTGGTAGGTAGAATTACCCATAAGGTAAGTATGTTTCTGAGTTATTTCGTGTTGACCCGTCTGAGCGCTATAGGGTATAACTCTACTCAACCGCTAGGGATTTTATTGAGAAAGGTGTTCTACCATGAGCAAGAACCTCTCCCAGCAGGTCGTTCTCGACCGCCGCGGCTTCGTTGCCGCCACCTTCGCAACCGTCGCCGGCCTTGGTCTTGCCGGCTGCTCCGACACCAGCGCCGAGGCCGACAAGGGTTCCGCCGCCGGCTCCTCCAAGAGCTCCGAGGATACCGAAGTTTCCGCCACGCTCGACGCTAAGGCATTCGACAAGCTCGTCGACAACGGCCCCAAGGCCGATGACGACGTCATCGCCGCCAGCACCTGGGCCACGGCCGTCAAGGACGCCGGCGTCTTTAAGATCGGTGGCGTTCAGACCTCTACGCTTTTCTCCCTCCTCAACGAGAAAGACGGTCAGACCCGCGGCTTCGATGCCGGTATCGCGCAGCTCCTGTCCAACTACATTCTGGGCGAGAACAATGTCGAGATCACCCAGGTGACCTCGGACACGCGCGAGTCCGTCCTGCAGAACGGCCAGGTCGACGCCGTCTTTGCCACCTACACCATCACTGACGAGCGCAAGAAACTCGTCTCCTTTGCCGGCCCCTACTACTACACCCAGCAGGCCATCCTGGTACTCGCCGATAACGACGACATCAAGGGCGTCGACGACCTGGCCGATAAGAACGTCGCCGTCCAGTCCGGCTCCAACGGCCCCGCCATCCTGGAGGAGTTCGCTCCCAAGGCCAGCCAGCAGGAGTTCAAGACCGACGAGGAGGCCCGCCAGGCACTCCAGCAGGGCCGCGTTGACGCCTACGTCATCGACAACAACATGCAGCAGAGCGCCCTGGTCCGCGAGCCCGGTAAGTACAAGATCGCCGGCAAGCCCTTCGGCAACAAGGAGCCCTATGGCATCGGCCTGCCGCTCGATTCCGACGGCGTCGCCTTTGTCAACGACTTCCTTAAGAAGATTGAGGACGATGGCACCTGGACCGAGCTGTGGCAGATCTGCATTGGCGACCGTACGGGCGACACCAATGTTCCCGAGCTGCCCGAGGTCGGCGCCTAGACAGCGAGCCTAGTAACGGCCGTTGCGAAACCATACGGAAACGCACGATGCGCTTTATTGCGCTAAACTGTTTCCTCACTGAGTTGTCGGGGCTTCCGTACACACGGGAGCCCCTTTCCTTATCGGCAGGAGGTCCGCATGAGTCTCTCCGAACTCTGGTCGCTCTATGGCCAGAACTATATCGACGCGCTGTTAGCAACCTGGGGCATGACGCTTGAGTCGTTTGTCATCGCCATGGTGCTGGCCGTCGCCGTCACCGTGATGCGCGTGTCGCCGCTCAAGCCGCTGCGCGTCTTTGGCGACCTGTATGTTCAGGTCTTCCGTAACATCCCCGGCATCGCACTGCTCATCATCGTCGTCTATGCGCTGCCGCCGCTCAAGGTCGTCCTACCCTACCGCACCTGCGTTATCGTCGCCACGGTCCTTTTGGGCTCGGCCTTTGGTTCCGAGAACTTTATGAGCGGCATCAACACCGTCGGCGTCGGCCAGGTGGAAGCCGCCCGCTCGCTCGGCATGAGCTTTAACCGTATCCTCGCTAAAATCGTGATTCCGCAGGCACTGCGCTCAAGCGTATTGCCCATGACGAACCTCTTTATCGCCGTCATGCTCACTACCGCCTTGGGCAGCCAGGTGCCGCTTAAGCCGCAAGAGCTCACCGGCGTGGTGAGCTATATCAACACGCGCTCACTTGGCGGCGTCGCCGCGTTCTTTATCTCGGCGCTCGGCTATCTGGGCACGGCCTTTGTGGTGAGCCACATTGGCAACTACATCGATAAGAAGGTGAGGATTCTCCGATGAGCAAGCATTCCTCCCCTACGCTCACCATGCGCGATGCGCTCTACGAGGCTCCCGGCCCCAAGATGCGCGCTAAGATTCGCATCGGCACCGCCATCTCGCTTGTTGCCGTCGCCGCACTCGCCGTCCTGGTGCCGCAGCGCTTTTATGTGACCGGTCAGCTTTCGGTCCACTATTGGTATTTCTTTACGCACCTCACCACCTGGAAGTTCTTACTTGCCGGCTTTGAGGGCACCGTTAAAGTCGCACTCACCGCCGGCGCCATCGCACTCGTGCTGGGTCTAGGCCTTATGCTCGGCCGCACCAGCGACATTAAGCCGCTGCAGCTGGTCTGCCGTGTGCTCACCGATTTCTTCCGCGGCGTGCCGAGCCTGCTGTTCATTTACTTCTTCTTTTTGGTGCTGCCTCAGTACAAGATTGCGCTGCCGTCGTTTTGGATGCTCACGCTTCCCGTCGCGCTCGCTGCAGCTGGCGTACTCGCCGAGATCTTCCGCGCCGGCGTCAACGCCGTGCCGCGCGGCCAGGTTGAGGCCGCCCAGGCACTCGGTCTCTCCAAGGCCAAAATCACCTTTAAAATCGTGTTGCCGCAGGCTATTCGGTTTATCATTCCGTCGTTGATTTCGCAGCTTGTGGTCGTAGTCAAAGACACCACCGTCGCCTATGTGGTGAGCTACCCCGACCTCATGCAAAATGCCCGCGTGCTCATTACCAACTACGACGCCCTCGTGTCGGTCTACCTGGTTATCGCGGTCATCTATATCCTCATCAACGTCGCGATCAACAAGGCCGCTGTCTACGTTTCGCACAAGACCGGCGCGACCATCATCCGCTAACGCTTTACCATTTCGAGTCATAAGGAGCCGAGCACCATGGCACAGAGCACCTCTTCCACCGGCAATCAGCCGCTGATCGAGCTCAGACACGTCGATAAGCACTACGGCGATCTACACGTCCTCAACGACATCAATCTGTCGGTCGACCGCGGCGAAGTCGTCGTGGTGATTGGCCCCTCGGGCTCGGGCAAGTCGACCATGTGCCGAACCATCAACCGCTTGGAGACCATCGACTCGGGCGAGATCCTCATCGAGGGCGAGCCCCTGCCGCAAGAAGGCAAGGATCTTGCCCGCATGCGCGCCGAGCTGGGCATGGTGTTTCAGCAGTTCAACCTGTTCGCACATATGACGGTGCTGCAGAACGTCATGCTGGGGCCGGTCGACGTACTGGGCGTCTCCAAGGAGGAGGCTCGTGGGCGTGCCATGGACCTGCTGAGCCGCGTGGGCGTGGCCGAGCAGGCCGACAAGGTACCCGCACAGCTTTCGGGCGGCCAGCAGCAGCGCGTGGCCATCGCCCGTTCACTCGCCATGCAGCCCAAGGCCATGCTTTTTGACGAGCCCACAAGCGCCCTCGATCCCGAAATGATCAACGAGGTGCTCGAGGTCATGGTCCGTCTGGCCCAGCAGGGCATGACGATGATCGTCAT
>CABTZA010000125.1 GCA_902489225.1 uncultured Collinsella sp. | reverse complement strand
TCATCTAATAAATTGCATTAGTGGCTTTAGTTTTGGGGGAAACGAGGCAACGTGACTATGACATGCTCTTTGGTGGTTAACAGCAAGAGCGGTAATACCAGGATGGTTTCGGGCGCGATCAAGCGCGCCCTGCAGGCTGCGGGCGTTGAGTTTGTCCATGCCGCGGCGTTGAGCGACGATGCGGATGCCGAGCAGGTCGCGCGCGAAGCGCAGGGGGCTTGCGCGGCCGATACCGTGCTCGTCGGTTTTTGGTGCGACAAGGGCGCATGCACGCCTTCGGTCGCGGCGTTGCTCTCCGCCCTACACGGCAAGCGCGTTTTCCTCTTTGGTACCTGCGGCTTTGGTGCCGATCAGAGCTATTATCAGCAGATTATCGATCGCGTGTCGTCCAATTTGGCAGAGGATGCCGAGCTTGCGGGCTGGGCGATGTGCCAGGGCAAGATGGGCCCTGCGGTCAAGCAGCGTTACGAGGCCATGCTCGAGCAAGATCCCGACAATGCCCGTTTTAAGATGCTGCTCGACAACTGGGTAGCCGCAAAGGATCACCCCACCAAGGAGGATCTGGACAACATGGCGATGGCGGCCAAGAAGGCCGTTCTGGGGGAGTAGGTCCATCTTCTAAATGCAATGCCCTCCCGGGTGGCGGCCCTTTATCGATGGAAGGCCTCATAAGCTGAAGTTCAATCCCCGGGATGCGTCCAGAGTGGGACGTGCTTTCCCGATGGGTGGGGTTTCGGAAAGTGGGGACCGGATTTTGAGCCTAGAGTGGGACATGCTTTCCCAAAGGCAGCTCAACGGGAAACCGCATCCCACTATTAGCCCGAGAAACGGGATGCACTTTCCCAAAGAGAGCCAACGGGAAACTACGTCCCACAATCAGCTTCCAAAGTGGGACACACTTTCCCGTTGAGGGTTGTTCCGGAAAGTGCATCCCGGAATTGATACTCAGAATGGGACGTCGTTTCCCGTTGAGGGTCTCGGCGGAAAATGCATCCCGGAAATGGGCTTTGAGCTTGGACGATGCTCCCCCAGTACCTCCGCTTTTAAAAATGAGACACGCCGTTGGCGGAAATGAGACACGTGGAACTGGGCATCGGACGTACTATTCGTGGAATGAGCCGACTCCACTCGAGTAAAGCGAGGTCCCCCATGCACGTTCCACACCCCCACATTCGCCGGTTGTCGAAAATCCCGCTTGTTGGGACGGCGGCGCTTGCTGCGTTGATTGCAACGAGTGTCGCCTGTTTCACGGCGGCTCCCAACGTCGCCCAGGCGGCCGACACGCCTGAGATCACCGATATGACCGAGCAGGACTATAGCGACCTGGGCCTGGGCACGAGCGAGGACATTCCGGCCGATACCGTTGGCCCCTACTCCACCACCACTCCCACGACGTTTGCCACGCGCAGCGAGGTCTATATGGCAGTTAACGGTAGCCATGGCAATCGCTACACTCTGCGCGACAAGCTCGAGAACGTCGAGCGCGGCGATCTTGGCGGCAGCAGCAAACTCACCGATGGCTATGGAAGTGTGTGGGGCGCCGCAAAGTTCTGGCAAAACGTCAACAACTTCGATACGAACAGCGACCTCTACAAGTACAGCGATTACGGCGGCGGCGACTGGTCGTACCTAAGCAACAATGGGTCATCGACAGTGCTTGCCAACGAGAACAGCGGCTTCTCGGGCATTCACGCCACGAGCGTCGAGTTCTGCAGCGACGCCAAAACGGGCAAAAAGAGCCGCGTTGCCGAGCTCCGTGCCTACGGCGACAGTTCCTCCACGACGATCGACGGCAAGTCGTACGCCGGAAAGGTCGAGCTGGTCCTCTACTCGTTTAGCAACGGGCGTACGCGCACTCTCGATACACGCCTGCCGGTGACGGTCAACACTAATATGATGTACGAAGGCCGTTTTAAGTACCTGGATGCCGGTTACCTGCAAGAGCACGACGCCGTCTTTGATGTCGAGGCGGGCGATGTCGATGGCGACGGCGTCGACGAGCTTTTTGTCTACGCGGGCTGCTATGTCGACGAGAACGGCGTGCGCAAGGCTGTAGTCGACATGTATGACTTGGAGGGCGGCAACTGGAAGCAAAGCGTCGTCAAGATCGATGCCGGTAACGCCGCGGACTACACCACGCACAACAAGGGCGGGAACGACTCCTGGACGCAGCTTCAGTCAGCTCCTGTCGTTTCGCTAGCGGCCGGCGACCTCGATCGCGATTTTTGCGATGACCTCGCCATCGTGGCCTCGGCACCCTACGGCAAGAAGAATATTGATAAGTCGACGCATTGCGAGCTGTTTTCGTGGGATGCATCCAAGGGTGCGCTCGTCCATGTCGATGCTCTGGGCGACGCGGGCGCAATCTCCCTCTCCGCAAACGGCAAGACCATGGTCGCTGCGAATGCGACGTTCGGCACGTTTGCCGCCTACGATGAAGAAGGAAAGAAGACGGGTGAAACCGTCACGGGCCTTATTCTTGCGGGCTATGACTGGCAACGCAGCGCTTTTGATTACGGCGCTTCTGACGGCAGCAAGGGGCTGTACGGCGCGCTGTACCGCTACGCGTATTTTGACTCGGAGTCTGGCGAGTTCAAGCTTTCCGATTGCAAGGAATACAGAGACGGGCTCCTCGCCTCCTATGGGCTGATGCATGTGCCCAACAGCGCATGGAAGGATAGCGCTCAGGATAAGCGCTATCCGTGCACCTTGGCGCCTATTGCCCTTGCCACTGCCAACCTTGACGGCCTGTCCGAGCAGCTGGCGGTCGACGAGGTGCTCGTGGGCGGCGATGTGTTCCGCGACTTTGCCTGCAACACGGCACAGAGCGGGGCTCAGGGCTTGGGGTCCATGGTCGGAACCATGAGCATGAGCGGTCAGCAATACAACAGCAGCAACAAGCATGACCACAAGGGTATAGAGCAGGTGTGGATCAGCGACGTCAAGGCGGGCAGCGTCTCGGGTTCGGACCGCTATAACGAGAGCTTTATCGCCGTGGTGGGCAAGCACCGCGACGAGGAGCAGGTGATTAGCGAGAGCAACCGTCGCGGCACTACCTACGGCACATTTATCTCGCTCGCGCTGCCCGATGTCGACAACGACAGCGTCAAGATCACGTACAAGGACCGCTACAAGGTCTATACCAACCCGCGCGTGCTTGCCGTGCTGCAGGATGCGCCCTATGTTGAGGATCTGGAGCAGGCATACGGCTATCTGGTGTTGGGCGGCACGTCATACGGAGAGGAAAAGGGCACGGGGACATCCCAAGGCTATACCATTGGCGCCGAGTTGGGCGTTGCCGTCGAGGTGCAGACCGGTCCGCCCCTGGTCGCGATGAATGCTTCAGTCGATTTTGCCGCCGAGGGATGCTATGACTACCGGAGCGAGCGCACGGTCAGCGCAAGCGTAAGCTATGAGTCGCATGCCGGCGAGGGTGACAAGACCGTGCTCTACACGATTCCGATGGTCTATTACGAGTATGAGATCGAAAATGAGGAAACTGGTGGCAAGGGCGTGATGGCGGCGCCCGTGTCGCTCGGCGCGCAGACCTCGGTCGTTAATGTCGAGGCCTATGACCGCATTGCCAAACAGCACAATATGACGCCGCTCAGCTACTTTTTGACCAACCGGTCGGGAGAACCCGGAACCTATCAAACGACGCTCAACGGCGAGACTCCCGTTGGGGATTCCTTTGGCCTGGGCAAGCCTGGCGTAATGCGCGCCTACACGCACGATGGGTTTAACGGCGCCGCCGCGCAGTCGGGGGCGAGCATTGAGCAGACCATCGAAGTCGAGGAGGGCAAGGAGCAGGAGCTCGAGCTCGGCTTGACGCTGAACGGCAGCGTTGTCATGGGCGCGAAGCTCGCAAAGCACGAGTTGTTTGGCGGCCTGTGCTTTGGTGCCAACGCCGGCTTTACTACGGGTAACTCCTCGAGTGAATCGACCGAATACGGCGGCACCGTCGACAACCTGCCCGAGGCCGCGCAGGGCAAGTACGGTTTTGTGTGGCGTCTGGGCGTCAACGCGGTGGATGTCGACAAGTTCGAGGCAGACTCGGGCGAAAAGCTCGGCACCAAGGACACCGACCAGTTCTGGATCGTGGGCTATGACGTTAAGGACGTCGAGATGCCCGACGCGCCGGCCGTGACGGGCTTTACGGCAAACGCCGTCGATTCGACCAGCGTTACGTTTAGCTGGGACGATGTACTCGCAAACAAGAGTGGCTTTAGCTACGGCGTGGGCATGCTGCAGAGCAATGCGGCGGATGCGGTCGTCAATAGCTGGAAGATTGCCGACAACACGCAGACCTCGCTCAAGTGGGATGGGCTGCAGCCCAATACGGAGTATCGATTCGCCATCGCCGCCGTTAAGAATGGATCCACGACCGAAACAGGTATTCGCTCGGCAATCATCACGGTCAAGACCATGCCCGATGGCATGACGATGACCGTGAGCGGACCTGCGGCGGATGTTGAAGAGGGGTCGGATCTTGGATACGACTCTTCGGTTGAGCGCACGGCGGGAAGCCACCTGACGCTCTCGGCGATTGGCCATGTGAAGCAACTCGGTGCCGACGATAGCGAAACAGGGCTGGCACCGACCTATATGTGGTACCGCAAGGGCCGCGGCGAGACAGAGTTTAAGCTCGTGGGTGCCGATGGCAACCTCGCGGCTGGAACGGCCTCAAAGCTCGAGATTGACCTGATCGCAGACGATGACGGTGCGCAGTATTACTGCCACGTGGGATACAACGACGTGGGCCTCGACACCGGCACGACGCTCGTGAATATCGAGGCCGAGGAGACGGCGCCCACAACGGTGAACGCCACCCCGATCCGCACGCGCCGCCTGTTCTCACAGGCAAGTGCGGGCGCCAAGAAGTTCTTGGACCATACGCTGGTAAACACCGCCGGCCCAACCGATTCCGAAGGCTCAAAGGACCCCGAGACTCCTGAGACCCCGACGAACCCGGACAAGCCCAAGTCCGACAACGGAGCTAAGACCGACACCAAGGTCAAGACTACGACCACAGCGAAGAACCTCGCAAACACCGGCGACCAAACATTCGCCCTAGTCGCCACCGCAGCAGCAGCGGGAGCAACGCTCGTAGTGATAGCCCTCATCATGCTGATCAAGCGCCGCAAGACCCACTAGTAGCCAGTCGAACATATCGACAACCCAAAAACCCGGGTAGCCAAAAAACAGGCCACCCGGGTTTTCTCTTTATTAGAAATCAGAGTCTTCAAGGCAAGAGCCCGATTCAACCAGAGACACTCCGAATACTCCCCATGACAAGCCGCGCTCCAACAACAAGGCGTCTGCCCGGGCGGCGCGGAATGTAAGGTTCATCGCGAGTTCCGCACGAGCCGGAGAGCACTTAATGTGCTCTCCGTGCGAGC
>CABTZA010000124.1 GCA_902489225.1 uncultured Collinsella sp. | reverse complement strand
GCAGCTTCCTGACATCCTTGCGTAAAGCCACGCTTCGAGAAGATCACGTAGCTTTTATGCTGCCGCCTAAAGAGCTCGCTTCGGTACACGAGCTTTTCCAGAACATCCTCGCCTACCGGTTCATTGCGCCATTTGCACTCCGCAAACAGCGCAGTGCCCTCGCCATCGTCAACAATCAAGTCGATTTCTTCCTGCGTATGCGTGCGATTATCCGTCCCCCACCAGCGCCCAACGCTCGCCGGAACCACATCGAGCTGGCCCGCCCGCGCGAGTTCGTACACGTATTGTCTGCATATAAGCTCAAAGACCGTACCCATGTAATCCGATACGTGCGGCTCAATGCGCTCATACGCCATCTCGGCCATATCGTTTTGAATCAGCCCGATGTTCTGCGGAACAAACTTGTACCAGAACCTAAACATCTGATCGCTCAGCAGATACACGGCTCGCTTATTGCTCGTCTCGTTTAGGGGCAGCTCGCGCTCGACAATCCCAAGCGACGCCAGCTTATCCACATAGCTCTTTACGTTGCTCGCAGGGATTCCCGTAGAGCTCGCAATCTCCGAGATCTTCGAGCGCCCCTGGGCAATTGCTTGCACGATCGCATCATATTGCTCGGGATTGCGGCACTCCTGCAATAGCAGGTTACTCGGCTCCTCAAAGAGATAGCCCGTAGGAGTTAGAAAAAGACGTTTGATGTTGTCCTTGAGCGGTGCGGCAGGATCGACTTTCTCGATATATGCAGGAATGCCACCTGTCATGCCATAGCAAACTGCAGCGTCTTCGCGACCCATGCTCTGCCACAACCCGAGGGTCGTCGTAAAATCGAGCGGCATGATCTTAAACTGGGCCGTACGCCTACCGTATAGTGGACTCTCGTAGCCCAACACCTGCTCTTCCATAAACGAAAGCGACGACCCGCACAGGATAAGCATGAGCCTGGTCTCTTTGTACAGGTGATCGATCTTGTCTTGCAGCAACGAGCTGATCTCGGGATTCGATTGGGCGAGATAGGGATACTCGTCAATCACGACAATCAAACGCTCCGTTCGAGCCATGGTGACCAATGCATCGAACGCCTCGTCAAAACTACGAAACGACACGCCTGCAGCACCAACCGAGCCTGCAAGTATCGCCTGGCTAAAGCCGTGCAGGTTTGCCTCCGCATTGGTACGACGAGCTTGAAAGTAAATAGCCTTCTTGCCTTGGATGAACTCTGTGATAAGGCGCGTTTTACCCACACGACGGCGGCCGTAAATCACAGGCATCTCAAAGGAGTCCGTGCCATACAGTCGATTGAGCTCGGACATTTCCGCTGTTCTTCCGACAAACATAGACCATCCTTCCTTTACGTTATAGCTAGCTATATTATACCTTCCTATAATATAGCTAGCTATAACGTAATTCGACAAGCGGCGCACACGAAAGGGGCGGTACACCACCGCACGTGGACCGTTCCGGAAAATGCATCCCGTTCTGGAGCCAAAAACTGGGCCGTAGTTTCCGCCAAGCATCCCATCCGGAAAGCGTGTCCCGTTCTGAGCGCCAAATCCGGGACGCAGTTTCCACTCCAAACAAAGGGCCCCGGCTCGCGATGGAGCTGGGGCCAAAGGCGCAGCATATACAGTTGATGTTGAGCGCGAACAGCCCATCAGCAATGGTCGTCCGCACCCCACCCTACCCGCGGTTGCGAACGCGGCTGTACGGCGTATCCACCATGGGCAGATCCGGACGCAGCTTGCCGTCGAATGCGCGATAGGCGTTCTGTACGGCGGGCGCCGTGGGAATCGTTGCGATCTCACCGATGCCCTTGCCGCCGTATGCCACGGGCAACAGCTCGTCCTTCTCCACGTAGATGGCGTGGATATTCGGAATCTCGGGCGCACGGAACAGCCCGAGCGTACCGTACCTTGCCTGGGGTACGCAGTCCTTGAGCGGCCAGTCCTCGGTAAGCGCATAGCCCATACCCATGAGCACGCCGCCTTCGATCTGACCCTGGATGGAGATGGGGTTGACCACCTTGCCGGAATCGTGCGCGGCATAGACCTCGCTCACGCGGCCGTCATCATCCAGAATGACCACATGCGTGGCAAACCCGTAGCAGATGTGGCTCTTGGGGTTGGGAACGTCGGCGCCCAGCTTGTCGGTCGGCTCCAGGTACACGTAGCCAAACTCGCATCCCTCGAGCGCCTTGATGGCAGCCGCGGGATCCTGAGGATGCATACCCTGGCCGGCGACGAGCTCCTGCGTGCGCAGCTGATAGGCGCGACCGTCGTCGTACTCAATCTTGACGCCGTCGCCATGCGCGCTCACGGGAGCATCGCGCGCGGGCTTGCCGGCCTCGATGCCAACCATGGCATCGCGCAGCAGGAAGGCGGCGCCGCGCACGGCCTCGCCGGTCACGACCGTCTGACGCGAACCAGACGTGGTGCCGGAGTCGGGAGCATTCTCGGTGGAGCACTCGCCGTTGGCGATGCAGCGAAGCGGCAGACCGCATGCCTCGGCAACGTCCTGCAAAAAGACGGTGTTGCAGCCCTGGCCGATGTCGGACGTGGCGGCATAGACCACGGCCACGCCGTTCTCGACGCGAATCTTGCAGCGGCCGGCGTCGGGCAGGCCAACGCCCACGCCAGCGTTCTTCATAGCGCAGGCAATGCCGGCGTGGCCGGGATGCGCATAGTAGGCATCCTTGACCTCGAGCAGTGTCTCCTTAAGCGCCGTGGAGCAGTCGGCAATCTGGCCGTTGGGCAAAACCTCGCCCGGCTCGATGGCGTTTCTGTAACGAATCTCCCACGGATCCAGGCCGACCTTCTCTGCCAGCAAGTCGATCAGGCTCTCGAGCGCAAACTCGGACTGGCAAACGCCAAAGCCGCGGTACGCGCCGGCGGGCGGGTTGTTGGTGTAGTAGCCAAAGCCGCGAATGTCGGTGTTCTGGTACTTGTAGGGGCCGACGGCATGCGTGCAGGCGCGCTCGAGCACCGGGCCGCACAGCGACGCGTAGGCGCCGGTATCAAAGTTGATCTCGCAATCCAGGCCGGTAAAGTTGCCTTCGGCGTCGCAGCCCAGTGTAAAGGTGCCGTCCATGGCATGACGCTTGGGATGGAACGCGAGCGACTCGGCACGCGTGAGCTTGCACTTCACAGGACGCTGGAGCTTATAGGCAGCAAGCGCGGCCAGGTGCTGGATCGAAACGTCCTCCTTACCGCCAAAGCCGCCGCCCACGAGCATGGTCTCGACGACCACGCGCTCGGGCTCGTTGTCCCAGCCAAACATATGGGCGCACTCTTTGCGCGTGTCGTAGGCGCCCTGGTCGGTCGACTGCACCTTGACGCCGTTCTTGTACGGGAAGGCGACGGCGCACTCGGGCTCCAAGAAGGCATGCTCGGTAAAGGGCGTGGTAAAGCGCTGCGTCACGGTGAATGCACTCTCTGCCAGCGCCTTGGCGGCGTCGCCGCGCGTCACATGGCGGCTCTGGCACACGTTGTCCTTGAGCTCCACCGTGTTGCCAAAGGCAAAGAAGCTGTCGTGCAGGCGCGGGGCGTCGGCAGCCTTGGCCTCGGCGATGTTGCGCACGGGCTCCAGCGGCTCGTAATCGATCTTTACGAGCTTCTTGGCCTTCTCGAGCGTCGCCTCGTCCTCGGCGACCACCAGCACAATGGCATCGCCCACGCAGCGGGTGATATCACCTTGGGCGATCATGACGTCCCAGTCCTGGATAAGGTGACCGACCTGGTTGACTGGCACGTCCTCGGCGCGCAGAATGCCCACCACACCGGGCAGGGCCTCGGCCTTGGAGGTATCGATGGAGAGCACGCGGGCGCGCGGATACTTGGAGCGCACGGCGCTGGCGTAGGTCAGGCCCGGCTGATCGAGCTCGTCGATGTCGTCGGGGTACTTGCCCTCGCCGAGCACCTTCTTGCGCACGTCGATACGGAAGGCGCGCTTGCCCACGCCGTAGTCGTCGCCGCACTCCAAATCCTCGTCGATCTGCTTTTCGCCACGGAGCACCGCAGCTGCCAGCGAAATGCCCTCGATAATCTTTTTGTAGCCGGTGCAGCGGCAGACATTGCCACGGATGGCGTACTTGATCTGCTCCTCGGTGGGCTCGGGGTCCTCGGCGATGAGCGCCGCACCCGCCATGACCATGCCGGGAATGCAAAAACCGCACTGCACGGCGCCCACGGCGCCAAAGGCGTACACAAAGGCCTCGCGCACGTCCTCGGGCAGGCCCTCGACGGTCACGATGTTGCGGCCGGCGGCAAGAGCGGTGGTCAGCACGCACGCCTTGACGGCCGCACCGTCCACGTGGATGGTGCAGGTACCGCAGGCGCCCTCGGAGCAGCCGTCCTTGGCGGAGTGAATGTGCAGGTCGTCGCGCAGAAAACGCAGCAACGGTTTGTTTTGGGTCGTCGTGCGCTCGACGCCGTTAACGGTAAAAGTGAATTCCTGTGCCATGGCGATTCCCCTCTACACGCCGGCGGCGATGCCGGTGCGGTCGTGGATGGCGCCATGCGGGCACACGACGGCGCACATACCACACGACAGGCAGTCGGCGCCGTCGATATGGGCGCAGTTGTCCTCGATGCGGATAGCGCCGGCAGGGCACTTTTTGGCGCACATACCGCAACCGATGCAGCTCGTGTCGCAGATCTTGCGGGCGATGGCGCCCTTATCGGTGTTGTTGCAGCGCACCAGGATGTTCTGGTAGCCGGGAACGAAGGCAATCACGCGCTGCGGGCACGCCATGCCGCACAGGCCACAGCCCGTGCACTTGGAACGATCCACGCGGGCGATGCCGTCGACCAGTGCAATGGCACCGTGGGGGCAGGCCGTGACACAGGCACCACAGCCAATGCAGCCTTCGCTGCAGCGGGCGTCGCCGCCTGCGGAAGCACAGCCGCTTCCGCAGGCAACGTAGGCCACGTTATGTTGAATGGATTTGGCCATAAGAGACTCGCCTATTTCTTAAGAAGGTACGAATAGTTGTCGCGCACAGCCCTGATGGTCAGGCGGACGGCCTCGGGAAGACCGGTGTTGACGGCATCGACCGAGACGGTGCGGACCGTGCCGGCGACGCGGACCTTAAAGTGATCCTCGTCCACGGCCAGGAAGCCCTCGTTCTCGGAGTTCTCCATGTCCTGCTCGCTCCAGAACAGGGTGAGCTTGTCCTTGTAGGGACGACCCTCCTGGTAGGGGCAGAACACGGCGCAGTTGCCGCACTCGTTGCACATGCCGTCGACATGGACGACCTGATGCTTGGCCAGGCCCGGCACCTTAATTGCCACGTTGGCGCGGTTGGGGCACACGTCGCAGCAGACCTCGCACACCGAGCCGCAGCCCAGGCAGCGGGTCTTGGTGCAGTTGCGTTTGTCGCGGCACAGCGACCCCTTGCGCTCGTAGCAAGTGTCCTCGCGGCCGGCCTGCTCGTTGCAGTCGGCGTACTTGTTAAAGTCCACGTCGGCGATGGCACGGGCGACCTCGGCGGCATCGGCGATAGCCTCGACCACGGTGGCAGGACCGCG
>CABTZA010000123.1 GCA_902489225.1 uncultured Collinsella sp. | reverse complement strand
GGGGCGCGCCTCGTAGACCATAGCGACCAGGCCCAGCGGCACACTCACACGGGTCAGGTCCACGCCGCTTGCAAGCACGCGGTGGTCGAGCACGCGGCCCACGGGATCGGGCAGCTCGGCGAGCTTTTCCAGGCCGGCGGCCATGCCCTCGACACGCTCGGGCGTCAGCAGCAGGCGATCGAGCAGTCCGGCCGAGGTACCCGCATCGCGCGCGGCGGACATATCGAGCTCGTTAGCGGCGACGATGGAGTCGACACCGTTGCGCAGTGCTGCGGCCATGGCGCGCACGGCCTCCTGGCGCTGCTCATCGCTCGCCGTGGCAAGCGAGGCCGACGCTGCCTTGGCGGCAACGGCAAGATCGTGGACATACGTGGCTATATCGACCGACATAGGCGGCCCTTTCTCCTAGAAGTTTGCAACCATGGTAGCCGATTTGCGCATGGCCTCGCCCGCGGCGGTAGAATTGGTCAACCCGAAACACCGCAACGAACGGAAGACTCACATGGCCCTCATCACTTCGTACCACGTCCCCGGCCTTTATGTCGAGGACCACAGCATCGACGTCCCCCTTGACTGGCGCGGCCTGGAGCCGATGCTCCTGGCCGTCGGCAGCACCATGCGCCGCGGCGCTATGCCGGCACCAATCGCCGGCGCGCCCGAGAGCATCAAGCTCTTCTACCGCGTGGTTTGCGCGCCCGACCGCATCAACGACGATCTGCCGTTGCTCCTGTTTTTGCAGGGCGGCCCCGGCGGCGAGAGCCCGCGTCCGCTGTCGCCCACAAGCGACGGCTGGATCGAGGAGGCCGTCAAGCACTTCCGCGTGGTCCTTCCCGACCAGCGCGGCACCGGGCGCAGCAGCTGTGTAGACGGGCGCACGATTGCCGCACTGGGCGAGCGCGCGACGGCGGCCGGCTCCGATGCCGTACGCTCGCAGGCTGACTTCCTCAAGCGCCACCTCGCCAGCTCCATCGTGCGCGATTTTGAGTACCTGCGCCTGGTGGGCTTTGGCGGTAAGCCCTGGGTCACACTCGGGCAGAGCTACGGCGGCTTTTTGACGTTGAGTTATCTGTCGCTCTTCCCCGAAGGCGTGGCGGCAAGCTTTACCTGCGGCGGCATCCCCCACGTGCCGGCGAGCGCCAGCGAGGTCTACGAGCACACCTTCCCGCGCATGGCCGCCAAGACGCAGCAGTATTATGACCGCTACCCCGCTGACGTCGAGCGCGTGGCAGCCCTGGCCGATGCGCTCGAGGCCCAGAAGCCCGTGCTGCCCGACGGCTCGCCGATGACGGTCGAGCGCCTACAGCTCATGGGCAGCGACTTTGGCATGAAGCCGAGCTTTGAGCGTATGCATTGGATCATCGATCACGCTTTTGTTGACGGCGACGGCACGCTGACCTGCGGCACCTCGGTATCTGACAGCTTTTTGATGCGCGCCTTCGAGCGCACCAACACGCGCACGAATCCGCTGTACTGGACGCTGCAGGAGTTTATCTACGCCGACGGCGACACCATGCCCATTGGCTGGGCGGCCGCAGAGGAGAAGGCCCATCGTGCCGAGTTCGACACACTCGCGCGCCCGCTCATGTTTACCGGCGAGGCCATGTTCCCGTGGATGTTTGAGCAGATGCCCGAGCTTATGCCCTTTAAGCCCGCCATGGACCTGCTGATGGAAGACACCAGCTGGGACAAGATCTACGACCCGCAGCGCCTGGCCTGCAACGAGGTGCCGCTCCAGGCCGCGGTGTATTTCGACGACATGTACGTCGATTCGGGCCTGCAGCTCGATACGCTCAGCCGCGTGGGCAACTCGCATGCCTGGGTGACCAACGAGTTCGAGCACGACGGCCTGCACGGCAGCGTGGTGTTCAAGCACCTCTTCGACGAAGCCCTCAACCGCGGAGACCTGCGCCAGATCTTCTAGCAAAGGAGTGTCCCAAAGTGCCGGCACAAAGGGAACGTCCCCAAGTGCCAGGTTAATGAAGTCATTGCAGAAAGAGGACGAAAAGCGAAAACGCCCCTAAGCGGACAAGGTGACGTGAAAGAGGAGGGCATTGACCTTTTGGTCATGCCCGACGATTGAACGTCAGATTGCCGCTTAGGGGCGTTTGCAGCGTCAATTGGTTAGGCATAGACCTGATGGTCATGCCTCACCTTTTGAATGACAAATTGTCGCTCTGGGCGGCGCGCAGCGTCGATCCGTTAGGCGAAGACGATCAAATTATCTCGGTGTATCGCCGGCTTCTCGGCCAGGTCTGCCAGCAGGCGGTTGCTGGCGATCTGGTCCTGGCGGCGACCGGCAGCAAGTTCCAGCACGTCCGAATCGGCCTCGGCGATACCGCGGGCGACAACCATACCGCTCGGGTCGCACACGTCGAGCACATCGCCCTCGGCAAACTGGCCATCGACCTCGCGAATACCCACCGCAAGCAGGGAAGAACCACGGCTGACCAGCGCCTTCGCAGCACCATCATCGACCGTCACCGAGCCATGCGCCTTGTCGCCCAGTGCGATCCACAGCTTGCGGGGTGCGATGTCCAGACGCTCCGCCGGCGGATCGAACAGCGTGCCCACGCTCTCGCCGCGGGCGAGGCGCACGAGCGCATCGGGCTCCTCGCCCGAGCAAATCACGCTCTGAATGCCCGCCGTCATCAGGATGCGGCTCGCGCGAATCTTGGTAATCATGCCGCCCGTGCCCACCGATGTGGAAGAATCGCCCGCCGAGGCAATAATCTTGGCATCGATCTTATGCACGACAGGAACAAACTCGGCCGTGGGGTCCTCATGCGGATTGGCAGTATAGAGGCCATCGATGTCCGAGAGCGTCACGCACAGATCGGCAGAAACCAGGCAGCTCACAAGCGCCGCCAGTGTGTCGTTGTCGCCAAACTTGATCTCGTCGACGGTAACGGTGTCGTTCTCGTTGACGACCGGCACCACGCCCAGCTCCACGAGGCGCAGCAGGGCGTCGCGCGCGTGCAGGTAAGACGTGCGGCGGGCCGTATCGTGGCGCGTGAGCAGCACGAGCGAGGTGAGCAGGTCGCGCGCATGGAACTCCTCGTCGTAGGCCGACGAGATGATGCACTGACCAGCCGAGGCGCAAGCCTGCAGGCTCGGAAGATCGCCGACCGGCTTGCGGTCGAAGCCCAACACGGGATAGCCACAGGCGATAGCGCCCGAGCTCACCACGACCAGACGCCAGCCGAGCTTGCGCAGCGCTGCGGCCTGATCGGCAAGTCCGCCGATAAAGGCGCGGTTGACCTTGCCATCGGCACCCACCACCGTGGACGAACCGATCTTTACCACCATCGTTTTATAAGAAGTCGTCATACGTCAAACCAATCAACTGTTCAGCGAACGGCCGAGTTGGCGGCCAAGGGAGCGTGACTCGCCCCTACCGCCCAAGGAATTAGTGAGACCAAGGAAAGGCAGAAGCCGCGGCCATGTTCTTGCGCACGAGCTCGTCGCGCACCTGAGCCAGGCCCTGCTCCATGCCCACCACATAGGTCTGCGGGTACAGGAAGCGCTTGAAAGCTGCGTCCAGATGATCGAGCGCCCAAGCACAGCGCTCGCGCGCGTCCTGGATGCTCTCACGCGGAGCCACCGCACTGCCATCGCGCACGATCGGCACCAGCAGCTCGCGATACTCAAGCTCCGACACATCGGTCACCAGGGCGGCATCATTCACGGCCACGAGGGTATTGCCGCGCGCGGCGCCCTCCCCCGCCAGATGATCCTCGTCATAAATCATGTCGCAAACCGGGCCGCCAAAGCCGTCGTAATAGCGTCGTACGCGCTGCACGCCGGGGATCGTGCGCTTGTAGGGCTGCTCGGAAAGCTTCACCACCGGCGTCCACGGCTCCGCGTCGCTCGCACGACGGGCCGAAAGCTTGTACACGCCGCCCAGCGCAGGCTGATCGTAGCAGGTCGCGAGTTTGGTGCCCACGCCAAAGCTGTCGATGGGCGCGCCCTGGTCGAGCAGGGACTGAATCGTGTACTCATCCAAATCGTTAGAAACCGAGATCCCCACATAGGGCAGGCCCTCGGCATCAAAACGGCCGCGCACATACTTTGAGAGCTTGGCGAGGTCGCCGGAGTCGATGCGAATGGCCGACAGGCGCTCGCCCACCGCTTCCATCTCCTTGGCAACCGTAATGGCATGTTCACAGCCCTCGCGCACGTCATAGGTGTCGATGAGCAGCGTACAGTTCTTGGGGCTCGACTTGGCAAAGGCGCGGAAGGCCTCGAGCTCGGAATCGAAGCTCATCACCCAGCTGTGCGCATGCGTGCCAAAGACGGGAATACCGTAGCGGCGGCCGGCGAGCACATTGGACGTAGAGGAGCAGCCGGCAACGTAGCTCGCGCGCGCGACGGCCAAGCCGCCATCGGGACCCTGAGCGCGGCGCAGGCCAAACTCGGCAACGGGACGGCCGTCCGCCGCCAGCACCACGCGCGCCGTCTTGGTGGCGACAAGCGTCTGGAACCCAACGATGTTGAGCAGCGCCGTCTCGAGCAGCTGGCACTCCAGCGCGGGGCCGGTGACGCGAACCATGGGCTCACGCGGAAAGACGAACTCGCCCTCGGGCACGGCGTCGATGTTTACATGCGCACGAAAATCGCGCAGGTAGTCGAGGAATCCAGGCTTGAACATCGCGCCGCCGGCCGGGGCCTGGAGCGAGGCGAGGTAGTCGATGTCCTCGGGCGTAAAGCGCAGATTCTCGACCAGCTCGGGCAGTTCGGCGGTGCCGCACATGACGGCATAGGCGCTGCCAAAAGGATGGTCGCGGTAAAACGCGGTAAAACAACCCTGCTCATTGGCCTTGCCACTCTCCCACAGGCCCTGGGCCATAGTGAGCTCGTACAGATCGGTGAGCATTGCAATGTCGGTGGGATGCGAGATGTCGGTCAAAGCCATGGGGCGACCTTTCGGATGCGTTGTGCAGAGGTTGAGGGTTGGAAAAGGGCAGAGTGTTCGGGCATGGCACCCAGCGCGAATGGGCTAGAGCAGGCCCATGCTGGTCAGGATCGTGTAGCCCATAAAGATGACAAACGCGATGAGGGCAAGGACAATGATGATTTTTTGAGCCGGCGCCATGCCAGGGATCTCGTTCTCGCCCGTAGGCTCCTTGGAGGTAACCATGCGCTGGGCAAAGGTCATCTCGTCACGGCTCGGCTTGGGCTCGACGGACTTGGAACGAGCGACCTTTTTAGGCTGAGGTTTAGGTGCGGTGGGCGCGGGCTTCGCGGCGGCGGGCTTGGGCGCGGGGGCGACGTTCGCGGCGGCCTCCTCGGCCTTCGTACGCTCGGCACGCAAGGCGGCCAGCTCCTCACGCTCGCGGCGTGCCTCTTCCTGGGCCTCGCGACGAGCTTTCTCGGCGCGGAGCTCTTCCAACTCGGAGCGTTCCTCGGCAGACAGTGGTTGGGACTCAAGCTTGGCCATGGTGCAGCCCTTTCTTTTAAAAAAAGCCGCCGACACAATGTCAGCGGCTTATCAAATCCAAGGGTGGAGACGAAGGGAGTCGAACCCTCGGCCTCTGCCATGCGACGGCAGCGCTCTCCCAACTG
>CABTZA010000122.1 GCA_902489225.1 uncultured Collinsella sp. | reverse complement strand
TCCTGGTTGATGAGCGTGGAGTCGATATCCATAACAATGAGGCGTGCAGTCATGATGGGCCTTTCCAAGTGCTGTTTTATTGGGGCATATTGTCGCACGTGAATAGCGCGGGCGGGTGCCGCGGTGCGTCAATTGTTTCGTCTCCGTCAAGTCTTTGGGTAAGAGCTACTTTTTCGCGGCACATCGACGCGGGTGCGATAACATAGAACGCCATGTCTGGCTGCGCGGTTTACGCAGGCTGGGCAAATCTGTACGACGCCGCCCGGAACGACACGGGGCGGCACAGATCCATAAAGGAGGATCACTGGTATGAGCCAGACCCGTCCCATTGACGAGCATTCCATGCACACCCGTACCTGCGGCGAGCTTCGCTTCGAGAACGTGGGCGAAGAGGTCACCCTCACCGGTTGGGTGAGCCGTCGCCGCGACCACGGCGGCCTTATCTTCTGCGACCTTCGCGACCGCGAGGGCATCACGCAGCTCACTTTCGACCCCGAGCACTCCGACGGCGATGCCTTTAAGATCGCCGAGACCATGCGTCCCGAGTGGCCCATCAAGATTCACGGCGTCGTGCGCGCTCGTGGCGAGGAGACCACCAACACCAAGCTCGCGACCGGCGAGATCGAGGTCCTGACCGACCACGCCGAGGTGCTCAACACGTCCGTCACCCCGCCGTTCCAGATCGAGGACGGCATCGAGACCAGCGAGGACACCCGCCTGCGCTATCGCTATCTGGACCTCCGCCGTCCCGAGATGATGGCCAACCTCAAGCTGCGCTCCGACTTTACCTTTGCCATTCGCGAGGCGCTGCACAACCGTGAGTTCATGGAGGTCGAGACGCCCTCCCTGTTTAAGTCCACGCCCGAGGGCGCTCGCGACTTCATCGTTCCCAGCCGTATTCAGCCGGGTAACTTCTACGCCCTGCCGCAGTCCCCGCAGCTTCTGAAGCAGCTGCTTATGGTCGGTGGCGTCGAGCGCTACTACCAGGTTGCCAAGTGCTTCCGCGACGAGGACCTGCGTGCCGACCGTCAGCCCGAGTTCACTCAGGTCGATATCGAGATGTCCTTCGTGGACCAGAATGATGTCATGAGCGCGCTCGAAGAGGTCCTGGCCGATGCCTTCGGTCGCATGGGTGTCGAGATGCCTACGCCGCTGCGTCGCATGAACTACTGGGATGCCATGGACACCTATGGCTCCGACAAGCCCGATACCCGCTATGGCATGCACCTGGTCGACCTGACCGACATCTTTGCCAACTCCAAATTTAAGGTCTTCGCGACCGCTGCGAACGAGGAGGGCTCTGTCGTCAAGGCCATCAACGCCAAGGGCGCCGGTGCCTGGGCACGTGCCAAGATCGATAAGCTCGCCGGCGTGGCCTCCACGTTTGGCGCCAAGGGTCTGGCTTGGATCGCCTTCCGCGAGGACGGCTCCATCAACAGCCCCATCGTCAAGTTCTTCTCGGACGAGGAGATGGCGGCTCTGCGCGAGCGCATGGACGTCGAGCCCGGCGACCTTGTGATGTTCGCCGCCGGCCCGCGTCTGCTCTCTGACGAGATCTTGGGCGGCATGCGTTCTCACATGGCCAACGCACTCGAGATCAAGCGCGAGGGCCACGACTTCCTGTGGGTCGTCAACTTCCCGCTGTTCCACTGGGACGAGGACCGCAAGGCCTATGCTGCCGAGCACCAGCCCTTTACCCTGCCGACCGAGACCGACATCGCCAAGATCGAGGCCGATCCGCTGGCAGCCGGTTCGTGCACCTACGACTTTGTCATGGACGGCTTTGAGGCCGGCGGCGGCGGTATGCGTATCCACAACGCCGAGATGCAGATGTCCATGCTCAAGCTCCTGGGCTTTACCGAGGAGCGCGCCGAGTCTCAGTTCGGCTTCCTCATGGAGGCCCTCAAGTTTGGTGCGCCCCCGATGGGCGGTTTCGCTCTGGGCCTGGACCGCGTGTGCATGCTGCTCACCGGTTCCGACTCCATCCGCGACGTCATGGCGTTCCCCAAGACGGCCAGCGGCTCCGACCTCATGTCGGGCGCCCCGAGTGCCGTTTCCGGCGCCCAGCTCAAGGACGTCAGCCTGCGCCTGATGTAGGCGAGCGGCTACATAATGCCCACAACGAGGGAAGGACGCGTGCCTTCCCTCGTTTTTTATGCGCCGAGGTTGTGAGGGTATAGGGCGACCGGACGTCGCGGAAAGTGCATCCCGGAATCTGCGTCCAGAACGGGTCGCGCTTTCCGCCAGGGTCGCTCAGCGGAAACTGCGTCCCAGAATCCAGCCAAATAACGGGTCGCACTTTCCGGTTGAGCCTTCTGGCGGAAACTGTGTCCCATCATTGACGCTCGAAATGGGATGCGATTTCCGTCCCGCCCTCAACAAGCATCTAACGCTACAATAACTACCACGTGGCTGGGTTTGCCGGCCGAATGTGCGATGCCGCGGGAGGGGACATGGTCGAGTTTACGAAGACGATTAAAGATCCGTTGGGATTACATGCCCGCCCGGTTGCGCTGCTCTATGACATCATTGCCAAGCACCGTAGTGACGTGTCGGTTTCGATTGGTGACCGCTACACCGATGGCCGCGACGTTATAGGGCTCATGGCACTCTGCGGCGAATGTGGCGAAGACATCATCTTCCGCGTTTCTGGCGTAGATGAGGCCTCCTGTGTCGCATCGATCAGAAATCTCTCGCTTTAAGCATGACAGGGCGTGGTAAAGGATGGTCCTTTGCCGCGCCCTTTTGTTTCGTATAGGAAACTTTTTCGAAATCTGAATGGGGACCCTTTCCAAAAAGTTAACCACGTGCTAGTTTACTATAGCGAACATAGACGTGGTTAACTTTTTACGCGTCGATGTTGAGGACGAACTGACGTTAGGAGCAACTCATGTCTTGCGGACCGCAAATGCCGGCCATGCCGCTTTCGATGGTAAAAGCGGGCGAAACCGTGCGCGTGTCTCGTGTAAAGGGCAATGAGGACATGAAACACCACCTCAAGGACCTCGGCTTTGTCGAGGGCAACGAAATCCACGTGGTGAGCTCGAGTGGTGCCAATATCATCGTCACGGTGCTGGGCGCACGCTTTGGCATCGATTCCAAGGTTGCCATGCACATCATGACCGTCGGTTAGTCAGCAGCATTTCATAAAAACCGAAAGGGGGACAAGAGGATGAAGACGTTGGGTGACGTTAAGGTGGGCGAGAGCTCTACCATCGTCAAGCTTCACGGTGAGGGTGCGCTTCGCCGACACCTTATGGACTTGGGGCTCATCAAGGGCACTTCGTTCAAGGTCGTGAAGGTCGCGCCGCTCGGTGATCCGGTCGAGATCAACGTGCGCGGCTACGAGCTTTCCATCCGCAAGGAGGAGGCGGCCGTCGTCGAGGTCCAGTAAGGGCTTGCGACGTATATTTCTGCAGATAAAGTTAGGTTTTTCTAACTTAATGCAGCATCTTTGAAGCACATTATCCAGCCTGCGCGGAGAAAGCAGCGCAGGCACACAAGGAAGAAGGATTGAATGGCGGATTCTCAGATCCATGTCGCGCTGGCGGGTAACCCCAACTGCGGCAAGACCACGCTTTTCAACCTGATCACCGGCGCCAACGGCTACGTTGGCAACTGGCCCGGCGTCACGGTTGAGAAAAAGGAAGCCAAGCTCCTAAGCGACAAGAACGTTACCATCACGGACCTCCCTGGCATCTACTCGCTTTCCCCCTACAGCCCCGAGGAGCAATGCTCGCGCGATTACCTCATGAGCGGCGAGCCCGATGTTGTCGTCCAAGTTGTCGATGCCACCAACCTCGAGCGCAACCTGTACCTGGCGCTTCAGGTTATCGAGACCGGCCTGCCCGTGGTCGTTGCCCTCAACATGGCCGACTTGGTCGAGAAGAACGGCGACAAGATCGACACGGACAAGCTCTCCAAGAAGCTCGGCTGCCCGGTTATGATGATCTCGGCCCTTAAGAACAAGGGCATCAAGGAGCTCTTCGAGCAGGTTAAGAAGTCCGCTGCTTCCAAGGGCCAGGTGCCGGAGCACAAGTTCGACTCCTCCATCGAGGACGTTCTGGACCACATCGAGAACAACCTGCCGGCAAGCGTCCCCGCCAACAAGCGCCGCTACTATGCCGTCAAGCTGTTCGAGCGCGATGCGGACGCCTGCAAGCTCATCAACCTCACCAAGGAGAAGGCCGCTCGCGTGGAGGAGCTGGTCGCCCAGTGCGAGCAGGACTGCGACGACGACGCCGAGTCCATCATCACCGGTGAGCGCTACGGCGTTATTGCCCACATCATCGACGAGTGCATGACCAAGGCTCCTGCCAAGATGAGCACCTCCGAGAAGATCGACCGTGTGGTTACCAACCGTATCCTGGGCCTGCCGATCTTTGTGGTCATCATGTTCGCCGTGTACTACATCGCCGTTTCCACCTTGGGCGGCACGGTGACCGACTTCACCAACGACCAGCTCTTCGGCACCGACGGCTGGTATGTGCTCGGCCAGGGTCGCGACGCCTACGACGCGGCTGTCGAGGCTGCGGGCGACGACGCCGATTCGGTTGACCCGGCGCAGTACGGCCCCTATGTCCCGGGTATCACCACCGTGGTGCACGACGCCCTTGTGGCGGGTGGCACCGAGGACGGCGGCCTGGTCGATTCGCTCGTCTGTGACGGTATCGTCGGTGGTTTGGGTGCCATCTTCGGCTTTGTGCCGCAGATGTTCCTGCTGTTCGTCATGCTGTCCTTCTTGGAGGACTGCGGCTATATGGCTCGCGTTGCCTTCATCATGGACCGCGTGTTCCGCCGCTTTGGCCTGTCCGGTAAGTCATTCATCCCCATGCTCGTGTCCTCGGGCTGCGGCGTCCCCGGCGTCATGGCCACCAAGACCATCGAGAACGAGAAGGACCGCCGCATGACGGTCATGACCACCACGTTCATCCCTTGCGGCGCCAAGCTGCCGATCATCGCCCTGCTCATGGGTTCCATCATCGGCGATTCTTCTACCACCGCCGCATGGATCAGCCCGCTCTTCTACTTCCTGGGCGTCTTTGCCGTCATCGCTTCGGGCCTCATGCTCAAGAAGACCAAACTCTTCGCCGGTCGCCCGACGCCGTTCGTTATGGAGCTTCCCGCCTACCACTTCCCGGCGATCCGCTCTTGGGCGCTGCATGTGTGGGAGCGCTGCTGGGCCTTTATCAAGAAGGCCGGCACGGTCATTTTTGCCTCCACTGTCGTGGTTTGGTTCCTCTCCAACTTTGGTAGCTACAACGGTTCCTTTGGCTTCCTGCCTGCCATGGAGGGCATCCCCGAGGAGTTCATGGACTACTCCGTGCTTGCCATGCTCGGCAACCTGGTCGCCTGGATCTTCGCCCCGCTCGGCTTTAGCACCTGGCAGGCAACCGCGCTGACCGTCTCGGGCCTTGTGGCTAAGGAGAACGTCGTCGCCACCGCCGGCTCGCTGTTGTCGGTCGCCGACGCGGGCGAGACCGACCCGAGCCTGTGGACCGCGTTCGCCGGCATGTTCCCGACTATGGGCGCCTGCGTTGCCTTCGGCGCCTTCAACCTGCTGTGCGCTCC
>CABTZA010000121.1 GCA_902489225.1 uncultured Collinsella sp. | reverse complement strand
GCGTGAAGTCGAGATTTCCCTTTCGTATGTCGACGAGGACGAGATGCACGAGCTCAACCACGAGTGGCGCGGTATCGACCGCACCACCGATGTCCTCTCGTTTGAATGCGACTCGGCCTTTGACGAGGATATTCCCGCCGACGAGACGCTTGAGCTTGGCGATATCATCCTGGCCCCGCAAGTCATTGCCCGTCAGGCCCCCGGCTTTGGCAATGCCCCTGCCGACGAGTGCCGCCTGATGCTCGTGCATGGCATGCTGCACCTGCTGGGGTATGACCATATCGAGGACGACGAGGCCGAGGTCATGGAGGCCCGCGAGGACGCCATCCTGCGCGATCTGGCGCTCGAGCGCGGCGAGGACCCCAAGCTGGTCCACGTCGGCCCCATCACCAACCACGCCCACGACTAGGAGCCGTCTATGATTCCCGGATCGAACAAGGACCATCCGTCCTTCTTAAAGTCGTTCTCCTACGCCATGGAGGGCTTCGTCACCACCGTCAAGACCGAGCGCAATATGAAGGTCATGCTCGTTGCGGGCGTGTGCACCGTCATTGCCGGCTGCATCGTGGGGCTCGACATTGCCGAGTGGGCCACGATTATCATCTGTTGTGGCCTGGTGATTCACGGCGAGCTATGCAACACCGCCATGGAGGCGATTGTCGATCTGGCGACCCAGGAGCTCCATCCGCTGGCAAAGCGCGCGAAGGATATCGCCGCCGCCTCCGTATACGTTCTTTCCATCACCGCCGCGATTGTGGGCTTGCTGGTATTTGCCCACGCGCTCGGCTTTATCTAGAAAGGGATTTTCATGTCCGACACTATGCAGCCTATCGATGAAATTTTGGACGACGAGGTCCTGGATGCGGCGGATGCCGAAGCGGCCGAAGCATACGAGGAAGTCGAGGAATTCGATCCGTTTGAGGGCATGAGCGACGAGGAGCTCGACGCCCTGTGCGACGAGGACGATAGCCTCGCGGGCTTTGGCGACGTTGAACCCGGTTTTCGCAGCGGCTTCGTAGCCCTGGTCGGACGCCCCAACGCCGGCAAGTCCACGCTGCTCAACGCCTGCTATGGCAAAAAGGTCGCCATCACCTCGCCGGTGGCACAGACGACCCGCCGTCGCATGCGCGCCGTCGTCAACCGTCCCGGCTACCAGCTGGTCTTTGTCGATACCCCGGGTATTCATAAGCCCAAGGACGGCCTGGGGTCCGAGCTCAACAAGAGCGCACTGTTCGAGTTGAACGATGTCGACGTCGTCGCGTTTTTGATTGATGCCACCAAGCCCATCGGCAGGGGAGACGCCTGGGTTGCCGAGCGTGTCAGATGCGCTCGTTGCAAGAAGGTCCTGGTGCTCACCAAGGCCGATGAGGCCGACCCCGCACAGGTCATGGAGCAGCTTAAGGCTGCCCACGAGCTTATGGAATATGACGACGAGATTGTGACGTCGTCGGTTAAGAACTTCAACGTCGATGCCTTTATAGAGACCGTTGCGCACTTTTTGCCTGAGGGTCCGCGTTGGTTCCCCGAGGACATGGGTACTGACGCTTCTGATGAGACGCTCGTTGCCGAGTTTGTGCGCGAGAAGGTCTTGCGCCGCACCCGTGATGAGATTCCGCACTCCGTTGGCGTGATCTGCGATGCGCTCGAGCAGACCAAGAAGGTGCTGCGCGTGCACGCCACCATTTACGTCGAGCGCGAGGGCCAAAAGGGCATCATCATCGGCAAGGGCGGCGAGATGATCAAGCATATCGGTATCGACGCCCGACGCGATCTTGAACGCATTTTTGGCACGCAGGTCTTTTTGGAGCTGGACGTGAAGGTCAAGGCCGGCTGGCGTGACGACGAGGCCCAGATTCGCCGCTTTGGCTACAACGCCGAGGACTAAGGACGCGCGGCGCGCATGGCAGGCTCCCGGACATATCGCACCAAGGTGCTCGTCCTCGACAAGACGAAGCTCAAAGAGACCGACCTGATCTTGACGATGCTTGACGAGCGGGGGCGGCAGGTTCGTGCCGTGGCAAAGGGCGCCCGCAAACCCGGCGGACGCCTGGCTGCGCGCTGCGAGCTGTTCTGTACGGTCGATATGCTGCTCGCACATGGACGGTCACTCGACGTGGTTTCCCAGGCCGAGCTTATGGAGGCGCCGCTCGGCGCTGCGCCCGATTACGAGACGACCTGCGCCGCAAGCGCGATCGCCGAGGTTGCGCGCGTGTGCTCGTTCGAGGACGCCGAGGACCCGTTTACCTTTGCCATCACGCAGCGAGCGCTTGCCCTGGTGGGCAGCGGGCTTGACACGGCGCATATGGACCTACTTGTGGCGGCATATGTCTTTAAGCTGCTGTCGCACGTTGGCTATCGACCCGATTTTTCGGCCTGCGTGCTGTGCGGAGACCCCATGCTGTCGTATTTTTCACCCCAGGCGGGCGGTCTCATGTGCGGGTCGTGCGCGTCGAGCGTTCCAGGTGCCGAACTGGTGTCGACCGGTGAGACCGCATGGCTGCGCGCCCTCATGTCCATGACCTTCGATGCGCTCATGGCCGAGCGAATCGACCCGCATACGGCGGCATTCCTGCTCGGGCTTTCGCATGTGTGGGCTGCGACGCACACCGATCAACGCCTCCGTGCGATGGAATTCATGTTGGGTCGGTGATGATGCGCAGGCGCGGGCTGCTTGTGGTATCATGCCGACCTGTTGGTACCTCGACCTTGGTTGCTCGCTCCACCGGCGGCTTCCCAGTCCGAGGCGAATCGAGTCGCCCGCGGGCGACGTAAAACGAAAGGTGAAACAATGACTGTTTCCAAAGAGCGCAAGGCGGAGCTGACTGCCCAGTTCGGTAACACCCCGGTCGACACCGGCAACCCCAAGGTTCAGGTCGCCATCCTGTCCGAGCGCATCAAGGAGCTGACCGAGCACATGAAGTCCCACCAGAAGGACTTCCACACCCGTCGTGGCCTGCTCATGCTCGTCGGCCGTCGTCGTCGTCTTCTCTCCTACATCAAGAAGAACGACATCGTCGAGTACCGTGAGCTCATCAAGGCTCTGGGCATCCGCGACAACATCCAGTAGGATTTGTACATGCTAAGAGCGTCCTGCGCAGCGGGGCGCTCTTTTTGTGTAAGGGCGCGAACAATCACGCTCTGAAGCGTGGCGGGGGCAGGGGGCCCGCGTCACATGAGAAGCCCGCAGGCAAGGGGTCTGCGGGGTAAAGGAGAACAATGACACTCGTATCCAAGACCTTTGAGCTGTACGGCAAGACCTACACCTTTGAGTCGGGCGAGCTTGCCAAGCAGGCCACCGGCGCCTGCCTGGTCAAGCAGGGTGACACCACGATGCTCGACACCGTGGTCGTCTCCAAGGAGCGTAAGAACTACGACTTCTTCCCGCTGACCGTCGACTTCAACGAGAAGATGTACGCCGCCGGCCGCATCCCGGGTGGCTACCTCAAGCGTGAGGGCCGTCCCAGTGAGAAGGCTACGCTCACCGCGCGCATGATCGACCGTCCGATTCGCCCGAGCTTCCCGGACGGCTTCCGCAACGAGGTACACATTGTCGCTACCTCGCTCGTCGCCGACCAGGTCAACCCCTTCGACGTCATCAACGTCATGGGTGCCTCCCTGGCCATGACGCTCGGCGGCGTGCCCTTCGAGGGCCCGCTTGCCTGCGTGCGCATCGGCCGTAACGTGGAGACCGGCGAGTTTATCGTCAACCCCACCTACGAGGAGCGCGAGAACTCCGATCTGGACCTGGAGCTGGGCGGATCCGCCGACTTCATCTCGATGGTCGAGGCCGGCGCCGAGGAGATCTCCGAGGACGACATGCTCGCCGCTATGAAGTTTGGCCAGGAGGCCCTTGCTGCTTTCTGCCAGGCTCAGGACGAGTTCGTCGCCGAGTGGGAGCAGGTTAACGGCCCCATCGTCAAGAAGGAGTACCCGCTCGACCAGCCCGTCGAGGAGGTCCAGGAGCGCATCTTCGCCCACTACGACGAGATGGCTGCAGCCCTTCGCGACGCCGACAAGCTCTCCCGTATCGGTAAGGTCGAGGCTCTGAAGGAGTCCATCCGCGCCGAGTTCACCGAGGAGGAGCAGGCCGCTTGGGAGCGCGAGATCCCCGTGGCGCTCAAGAAGCTCGAGAAGAAGGCCATGCGCACCATGGTCGTCGAGACTGGCGAGCGCGTCGACGGTCGTGCTGCCGACGAGATCCGCCCCATCATGGTGAAGGACAACTACCTGCCGCTCGTTCATGGCTCCGGCCTGTTCCAGCGCGGCCAGACCCAGGTGCTCTCCGTCCTGTCGCTCGGCATGCTCAACGAGGGCCAGCGTCTGGATACCATCGAGCCCACCGAGGGCAAGCGCTACATGCACCACTACAACTTCCCGCCGTTCTGCACCGGCGAGACCGGCCGCATGGGCAGCCCCAAGCGCCGCGAGATCGGCCATGGCAACCTGGCCGAGCGCGCTCTGCTTCCGGTGCTCCCCGACGAGAACGAGTTCCCCTACGCCATCCGCGTCGTCTCCGAGGTCATGGAGTCCAACGGTTCGTCTTCGATGGCTTCGACCTGCGGTTCCACGCTCGCCCTTATGGACGGCGGCGTGCCCATTAAGCGCCCGGTCTCCGGTATCGCCATGGGTCTGATCCAGGAGGAGGGCAAGACCGTGGTCCTGTCCGACATCCAGGGTCTCGAGGACTTCCTGGGCGACATGGACTTTAAGGTCACCGGCACCACCAAGGGCATCACCGCTCTGCAGATGGACAACAAGGCCACCGGCCTTACCTTCGACATCCTGGCCCGCGCCCTGCAGCAGGCCAAGGAGGGTCGCGCCTTCATCCTGCAGAAGATGCTCGATGTGATCCCCGAGCCGCGCCACACCACGCGCAGCACCGCTCCGCGCATCGTTTCTATCCAGGTTCCGACCGATAAGATTCGCGACGTCATCGGCTCCGGCGGCAAGGTCATTCGCGGCATTCAGGACGAGACCGGCGCCTCGGTTGACATCCAGGAGGACGGCACCGTCTTTGTCGGCGGCACCGGCGAGTCCGTCGACCAGGCTGTCGAGCGCATCAAACTCATCATCAAGGTTCCCGAGCCGGGTGAGGAGTACACCGGTCGCGTGGTCTCCATCCAGCCCTTCGGCGCCTTCGTCAACCTGCTGCCCGGTAAGGACGGCCTGCTGCACATCTCCCGCGTCGCCAAGGGCCGCGTGGAGAAGGTCGAGGACGTCCTCAACGTGGGCGACGAGGTCAAGGTCGTCGTCATCGAGGTCGACGATCGCGGCAAGATCTCGCTCGATCGTCTGGATAAGCCCGAGGCCCCTGCTCGCGCTGAGGGTGCCTCCGAGGGCGACGGCGAGCACTTCCAGCGCCGTGAGCGTCCGCGTCGCGAGCGCTCCGAGCGCAGCGACCGTCCGCGCCGTCCCGGCGACAACGGAGGCCGCAAGCCCCGCCGTCACCACGACGCCGAGTAACAGCTAAACATAAGCAGCTCAACAAGGGCGACTCCGTACAGGGGTCGCCCTTTTGCTTGCGCCCGGGAGGGCCGCAGGTAAAGTTTCCTGCTCTACAGTCCTGCGCAAGAAGGAAAGCACATTTAGTGCTTTCCTTTGCGTGCGGAACTCGCGATAAACTTCATATGCGCCCCTCCCGGGCGCAAGCAAAAGGGCTGGTTAATGCCGCT
>CABTZA010000120.1 GCA_902489225.1 uncultured Collinsella sp. | reverse complement strand
TACCGTCGTCGGTCACATGATCGAGCACGACGACGAGCGCCGGTCCGTCACCCGCGCGGCCGAGGATGTCGGCGACGTCGGCATAGGGGAAGTTGCCAACCTCGAGCGCAATACCCTGGTGAGCGCCATGGCTCGACAGCACATCGAGCTGCGCGCGCGGCACATACTTAATGCGGACGCCCGCGGCATTGAGGTCATCGATCAGGCGCGACAAGGCGGCATCGCGCTCCCCGCCCTCGGCAATGAGCGCGCACTTGATGGGAAAACCGGTGCGCAGCGCCTCGGCAGCAGCACGGCGACCCTCGATGAACTCACCCTTGGGAGCCTGGACAGCGTCGCGGTTGCGATCGCGCTGCGGACGTGCGGCCTGGGCGCGATCGCGCTGGCCCTTGGGAGCGGCAGTGCGGTCATTGCGGCGAATCGGACGCGAGCCAGAAGCAGCCTGCTTGCCGCCACGAGGTGCACGCTTGCGATTGTCGGCCATAAAGCGGCCTCCTTAAATAAATAACGAACAAGAATCGACCGTCCGAGCCACGGCACCTTGCCTTTCAATCGTCGGGCATGACCACCAGGTCTATGCCCTCCTCTTTCAAGGCAATCTGCCGCACCTCGAACGGTCGACAAATACTAGAGAGTCTTAATACGGGTGCCGGCGGCCGTATCCTCAATGGTGAGGCCCAAGTCCTTGAGCTGGTCGCGGATGGCATCGGCCAGATCCCAGTTCTTGGCGGCGCGGGCCTCGGCGCGGGCCTCGAGAATCTTGGCAGCAGCCTCGTCCACGTCGTCGCCCGTGTAGGCGACCAGGCCGGCGGCAACGCCTAGCAGACCCAGCGGCAGCTCGACCTTGGGCTCGGGGAGCTCGACGCCAAGCGTATCGAGCAGCTCGGCCAGCGTGTCGGCGGCGGCAAGCGCGGCGGCCTTGTCGGCTGCGTCGCCCGCCTGCTCCAAGTACTGGTTGCACTCGGTCACAAAGCCAAAGACGGCACCCATGGCACCAGCGGTGTTAAAGTCGTCGTCCATGCACTCCTTAAAGGCAGCACGAGTCTCAGCGGCCTTGGCGGCAAATGCCTCGGCGGCAGCCGCATCGGCATCGGCCGTCGCATGGTTCGCGGCCCAGCGCAGGTTCTCGACCGTACCGGCGATACGCGTGAGCGAGTTCTCGGCACCCTCCAGGCGCTCCCAAGAAAAGTCGAGCGGCGAGCGATAGCTCGTCTGCAGCATCAGCAGGCGCAGGGCGGCAGCGGAGTGCTGCTCGAGAACCTCGGCCAGCGTAAAGAAGTTGCCGAGCGACTTGGACATCTTCTCGCCGTCTACCAGCAGCATGCCCGTGTGCATCCAGGTGTTGGAGAAGCCCTGGTGCCAGGCGCAGGTGGCCTGGGCGCACTCGTTCTCGTGATGCGGGAAGGAAAGGTCGGAGCCGCCGCCGTGGATGTCGATCGGGGTACCCAGGTAGCGATGCACCATGGCGGCACACTCGGTGTGCCAACCGGGACGGCCCTCGCCCCAGGGGCTCGGCCAGCTGGGCTCGCCGGGCTTGGCGGCCTTCCACAGGGCAAAGTCGAGCGGGTCGTTCTTGTCCTCGTTCTCCTCGATGCGCGCGCCGACCATAAGGTCGTCGATGTTGCGGCCCGAGACCTGGCCATAGTTGGGATCGCTGCGCACGGCAAAGTACACATCGCCGTTATCGGCTGCGTAAGCGTGGCCCTGCTCGATAAGCGTCTTGATCATGGCGATCATGGGGCCGATCTCCTTGGTGGCGCGGGGGCGCACATCGGGATCGAGCACGTTGGCGGCGCGCATGACGCCGATGAACTTGTCGGAGAACTCCGTCGCGACCTCGGCAGCCGTACGGCCCTGCTCGTTGGCACGCTTGATGATCTTGTCATCGACATCGGTGAGGTTCTGGGCGAACGTGACCTCGTAACCGCTCGCGATGAGCCAGCGGCGAATCACGTCAAAGCTGATGAACGTACGGGCGTTGCCGATGTGGATGTTGTCGTAGACCGTGGGGCCGCACACGTACATGCGGACCTTGCCGGACTCGATGGGCTGGAACTCTTCCTTTTTATGGGTAGCGCTGTTGTAGATACGCATTCGTTACTCCTTAACGGTTTTCTGTAGCAGGCAGACGGCCCAGGCGCCGATTCCCTCGCCCTGGCCTTCCCAACCGAGCTTTTCGGTCGTAGTGGCGGCGACGCCCACGTTTTCGACGTCAACGCCCAGGGCATGGGCAAGGTTGGCGCGCATGGCATCGCGGTGCGGGGTGATCTTGGGTTGCTGGCAGGCAATGGTGCAATCGGCATCGACAAACTCGAAGCCCAGCTCGCGCGCATAGTCCATCACGCGAGCGAGCAGCACCATCGAATCGGCGCCCTCATAGGCGGGGTCGGTATCGGGGAATAGCTTGCCGATGTCTCCCCCGCGGCAGGCGCCCAGAATGGCGTCGGCCAAGGCGTGCGCGAGCACATCGGCATCCGAGTGGCCCAGCAGGCCGCGCTCGTAGGGAATGTCGACCCCGCCGATGATACATCGACGCCCCTCCACCAAACGGTGGACGTCGTAGCCGTGGCCAATGCGCAGGTTACTGAACATGGGGAAGGTCCTCTCCCTCGGCCATGCGGCCAAGCAGAATCGCAGTTACGGGACGCAGGTCCTCGGGCACCGTCACCTTAAGGTTGTCGCGCGGGCTCTGGACACAGCGGACGCGCCCGCCCATGCGCTCGACCAGCGATGAATCGTCGGTACCGATAAAGCCCTCGGCAATCGCCGCGGCATGGGCGCGCTTCATAGCATCGACGCTAAAGATCTGCGGCGTCTGCGCGGCCCAGTAGAGCTCACGCGGCGGAGTCTCGACGATATTGTCGCCGTCAACGATCTTGAGCGTGTCGATCGCGGGCTGACCGCACACGACACCATCAAGGGCGCGGTCACTCACCAGCACGTCGATAGCGTGATCGATGGCCTCGGTGGTAATGAGCGGACGAGCGCCGTCGTGAATGGCGACGTATTCAAAGCCCGCCGGAACCGCATGCACACCGGCACGGGTGGAATCCTGACGGGTATCGCCGGCATCGGCAAAGCTGATGGGCGTGTCATAGTCAAACGGGTCGATGGCCAGGCGGCGCATCTCGGCACGGCGCTCGGCAGGGCATACCACCACGATGTGGCCGACCTTATCGCTACGGTCAAACGCGCGGATGGACCAGCTCATAAGCGGACGGCCCGCTACATTGACGAGCTGCTTGCCACCGGGGTTACCAAAGCGCTGGCCGCTGCCACCGGCAACGACCACGGCGCATACGGGCGCCATTATGCGTTCCCCTGTTTGGTGCCCTTCATGCGGTACAGGGAGTCCGCAAGAATGGCAGGGTTGTTAACGCCAAAGTCGCCCAGGCGCTCCGGATCCTCGCTGATGTCGTCCATGAGCTCCTGCAGCGAGCCGTACTCGTCGACGATCTTCTCGGCCACGCCGTCGCGCACGACGGACACGCGAGAAAGCGTGCGCAGGCCCAGCGGCGTCATGACGGAGTCCTCATCCAAGTCGTCATAACCCAGAACCGCCGCCACATGCTGCGGGTCAGACAGGTCCTTAGGCGTCATGCGGCTCAGCTCGGCTCGGATCTTCTCGGCGTTGGCCTCAGAGGAATCGCTTGCGTAGTCGCGAATCATCAGGTCGTACTCGGTATCCATGCTGGAGCCCGCGAGCTGTTCGAGCTGCATCTGCACGAGCTTGCCCTGGTTGCCCAGCTTGACAATGCAATCCTTAAGCTCGGTCTTTGCCTGCTGCATGATCTCGAAGCTCGAGAAGATGCCGGTGATGTCGGCGAGCGTGACGTAGTCGTCGAGCTCGAGGGCCGTCAGGCGCAGCAGGGAGCGATCGAGCGACTGACGGGTAGTCTGGAGCGTGGCGACGAGCTGGTTGACCGAGCTCATGATGGTGGTGACGGGCTGGATCTCGTAGCTCTTGCCGTGGACGTACACGTTGACGACGGCACGACGAGCCGAAACCGAGATCACGATGGCGTCGGTGAGCACCGACATGCGAGCGGCAGTACGGTGACGCATGCCCGTCTCGCTCGTGGCAAGCGAGGGATCGGGATTGAGGTGGAAGTTGGCGCGCAGGATCTGGGTGAGGTCGCCGTCGATGACGATGGCACCGTCCATCTTGGAGAGCTCGAACAGGCGGTTCGAGGTAAACGAAATGTTGAGCGGGAAGCCGTCGTTACCGGCGGCGAGCACGTTTTCGGTGTCGCCGACGCAGATAAGGGCGCCCAGGTGACCGGCAATGATCATGTCGAGGGCGGTGCGGATCGGCTGACCGGGGGCAGTCAGGCGGATGGCCTGTTCCATACGCTTTTGCAGCTCGTTCTTATCCAAGGCATCGCTCCCATCGTATACGCTCCATAAACGTCAATAAGTTTCTCACGGTTTGCCCCTGTGACGCCCGCAAAATCCGATGCTTACAGAATGAGCGAACACAGCTGAGAGCCCCAATCCAAATGAGCTGCTTATGTGGTAGCATCGGGATTCGCATAAATGAGGGAGTAGTCGCGTGATCGGGTTCGCCTCCGGTGGCGCGGCAAGTCAACACACTGGCCGATGCGGCCTGGCTTGCCTTAATGAACGAGACTCGTGGCTGTGCGCGCAACGCGTACGCCACGAGTCTTTTTTGTTACTCCCCCAAGAGGTACACGCGGGTTCGCCCGCAGAGAGGGAGCCAGACTATGGGACTCGCCGAGCTCGTGCTGCTCGCCGTTGGCCTTTCGATGGACGCCTTTGCCGTTTCCATCTGCAAGGGTCTCGGCATGAAGAAGATCAACCTTAAAGTCGCCGTGGTGCTCGGCCTGTTCTTTGGCGGCTTTCAGGCCGGCATGCCCGTAATCGGATGGGCGCTCGGCAGTCAATTCATGGGCATCATCGGACCCATCGACCATTGGATCGCCTTTATCCTTTTGGCCTTCATCGGCGGCAAAATGCTGTGGGAGGCCTTTACCGAAGACGAGGATGAAGGCGACGGCAAGGATGCCGAAAAGATTGACCTGGGCGAGTACCTGATCCTTGCCATCGCCACCTCAATCGACGCCCTGGCCGTGGGCATCTCATTTGCGGCGCTCTCGGTTGACATCGTTCCCGCTGTATCGCTTATCGGCGTCACAACGTTTATCTTCTCCGTCGCCGGCGTAGCGATCGGTCACACCTTTGGCGCGCGCTACGAAAAACCCGCCACCATCGTGGGTGGCGTCGTGCTTGTCCTCATCGGCCTCAAGATTCTGCTGGAACACTTGGGGTTTTTGGCGCTGTAAAACACCCTTCAAAACTAAACGTCCGGGCAAGGCCTCATGCAGAGTTTTGCATGAGGCCTTTTCGTGCAGACTTTTGCATGTCATACTAATATGCAAAAGTCTGCACGTTAGGAGATCGACGTGGATACCCTTCCCATCACCACACCGCGCCAAGCTGGCATCTACGTGCGCCAGGCACGCGAGACTCAGGGTCTCACCCGTGCCGCCCTCGCCAAAAAGGCCGGTGTTTCGGAGCGCCTGCTCGCATCGCTCGAGCTAGGAGACGCCACGGGTATTCGGCTCGACAAACTGCTGACCGTCTTTAACGCACTCGGCATAGGTCTCTTTGCGCAAAGCGATAACGACTCCATCGCATCGCCCTCCGAACATCCGACGACGATAGCGGACCTCCC
>CABTZA010000119.1 GCA_902489225.1 uncultured Collinsella sp. | reverse complement strand
GTCGCGCGCACGATGATCACACTGACGCATCGCATCCTTAAGCTCAAAACGGAATTCACCGTTCGTAAATCGGTCTTGCATAAGGTCCGTAACTATCTCATTACCCTGCCCGATCAGCCCGACCTGGACAAGGCTCTGGTGCTGCTGGGCATTCTCGACCGCAGGGGAGGGCTCGTCGCTGGTGTTCCCCGGCACATCGTTGCCCGTCCCTGCTGCAGGCTTGCCTACATTCGCGGCGCGCTCATCGCCGGCGGTTTCGTGGCCGATCCCCGCGGCGACTTTCATTTGGAGATCGCGGTGCAGGGCGAGCAGTATGCACGGGGCCTTTGCGATCTATTGGAGCAGATTGGGGTCCATGCGCGCGTTAACGCGCGGCGCGGGTCCTTTGCTGTCTACATTAAGAGTGCCGAGGAGATTGAGCATCTTTTAAAGCTGATTGGTGCCAAGCGCAGCGTTGCCGAGATCGAGGAGGCGCGCGCGGTCAAGTTGGTTAAGAACGATGTGAACCGTCGCGTGAATGCCGAGCTGGCCAATCAGACCAGAAGTGCGGGTGCCGCCCAGCATCAGCTTGCGTTGATCGATGAGCTCGAACAGCGAGGTTTGCGCGACACGCTTCCGGACGCCTTGGCGGTCTTTTGCGACCTGCGCGAGCGCTATCCCGATCTGTCGCTGCGCGATCTGGGCGAGATGGCCGACCCTCCCTTGTCGAAGTCGGCCCTCTACCATCGTGTTTTGAGGCTTGAAAAGCTCATTGAAGCAAACAGGTAGTTGAGCGAAACTGCTACTATACGGATTTAACTGCTGTTTTACTCTTTAAAACGTTTTAACGTAAATTTGATTTTCAATTTCGAGCATTCTCGTGAAATTCAAGTCAAAAAAAAGGTATATTAGGCGAGTGGTTAGTTTGTGGGCCTCAACGGCGGGCGCTGTAGCTCGCGGGGGCCTTACGAAAGGAGACACAATGGCAGTAAAGGTTGCTATTAACGGCTTCGGTCGCATCGGTCGTCTGGCTTTCCGTCAGATGTTCGGTCATGAGGGCTCCGAGATCGTCGCTATCAACGACCTCACCTCTCCCGATATGCTCGCTTACCTGCTGAAGTACGACTCCACGCAGGGCAACTACGCTCGCGATCACGAGGTCGTTGCTGGCGAGGATTCCATCACCGTTGACGGCAAGGAGATCAAGATCTACAAGGAGGCCGACGCTAACAACCTGCCTTGGGGCGACCTTGACGTCGACGTCGTTCTCGAGTGCACCGGCTTCTACACCAGCAAGGCTAAGGCTCAGGCCCACATCAACGCTGGCGCCAAGAAGGTCGTCATCTCCGCTCCGGCCGGCAGCGATCTGCCCACCATCGTGTACAACGTCAACCATGAGACGCTGACCGCTGAGGACAACATCATCTCCGCTGCTTCCTGCACCACCAACTGCCTCGCCCCGATGGCCAAGGGTCTGAACGACTTCGCTCCCATCGTGTCCGGCATCATGACCACCATCCACGCCTTCACCGGCGACCAGATGCCGCTCGACGGCCCGCAGCGCAAGGGCAACTTCCGTCGCTCCCGCGCCTGCTCCGAGAACATCGTCCCGAACACCACGGGCGCTGCCAAGGCCATCGGCCTGGTTCTCCCCGAGCTCAACGGCAAGCTCATCGGTGCCGCCCAGCGCGTCCCGACGCCAACCGGCTCGCTGACCAACCTCTACGCCGTCGTTGACAAGAAGGTCACCGTCGACGAGGTCAACGCTGCCATGAAGGCCTACGCCGAGACCATCTCCGAGACCTTCGCCTACAACGAGGACCAGATCGTCTCCCGCGACATCGTCGGCGAGACCCACGGCTCCATCTTCGACGCCACTCAGACCATGTGCTCTGACCTCGGCAACGGCCAGACCCTCGTTCAGGTCACCTCTTGGTACGACAACGAGAACTCCTACACCTCTCAGATGGTCCGCACCATCAAGTACTTCGAGAAGTTCGTTGCTTAATTTAGCTTTTAGCGAATAGCTCGTTGAGCGTCTAAAGAAGGGCGCGGCCTTATAGGGCTTACACCCTAGGGTCGCGCCCTTTTTATAAGAAATCGTCTGCCGTAATGGGAGGCAGACACGTACGAAAGGTAGAAGCAAACATGGCCTTTACCAAGAAGACCGTCCGCGACATCGATGTCGACGGAAAGCGCGTTCTCGTCCGCGTTGACTTTAACGTGCCTATCAAGGATGGCGTCGTTGGCGACACCACCCGTATCAAGGCTGCCCTGCCCACCATCAACTACCTCGTTGAGCACAATGCTCGCGTCATCCTCATGAGCCACCTCGGTCGTCCCGAGGGCACCGGCTTCCAGCCCGAGCTGTCCCTCGAGCCCGTCGCCAAGAAGCTCGCTGAGCTCTCTGGTCTCGACGTTGCCTTTGTCGCCGACACCTACGGCGAGAAGGCTGCTGAGGCTGTCGCCGCCGTCGAGCCGGGTAAGGTCCTCGTTCTCGAGAACGTCCGTTTTGACAAGCGTGAGAAGAAGAACGATCCCGAGATCGCCAAGAAGCTCGCTTCCTATGGTGACGTCTTCGTTCTCGATGCCTTCGGCACCGCTCACCGCGCCCAGGGTTCCGTCGTGGGCCCCGCCGCTTACCTGCCTGCCGTCGCCGGCTTCTTGCTCGAGAAGGAGGTCGACACGCTGACCGGCATCTTCGCCGAGCCCGAGCGCCCCTTCGTCGCCATCGTCGGCGGTTCCAAGGTTTCCTCCAAGATCGGCGTTCTCGATCACCTCATCGACTCCGCTGACACCCTGATCATCGGTGGCGGCATGGCCTACACCTTCTTCTTGGCTCAGGGCCTGACCGTCGGTCAGTCCCTCAAGGAAGAGGACTGGGTCGAGCGCGCTGGCGAGATGCTCAAGAAGGCCGAGGAGAAGGGCGTCAAGATCCTGCTCCCCATCGATAACCGCGTTGCCGATCACTTTGGCGAGGACGCTGTCCCCGAGGTTGTCGCGTCCGACGCTATCCCCGACGATCGTGAGGGTATGGACATCGGCCCCAAGACCGAGGAGCTCTACGCCGAGGCCGTCAAGGGCGCCAAGACCGTGTTCTGGAATGGCCCCATGGGCGTCTTCGAGTTCGACAACTTCGCTCACGGCACCCAGGCTATTGCTGAGGCTGTCGCCGAGGCCGACTGCACCTCGATCATCGGCGGTGGCGACTCTGTCGCAGCTGTCAACAAGTTCAACCTGGCCGACAAGATGAGCTGGATCTCCACCGGTGGTGGCGCTTCCATGGAGCTCGTTGAGGGTAAGGCCCTGCCCGGAGTGGAGGCGCTTCTCGATGCCTAATCGCACCCTTCTTATCGCTGGTAACTGGAAGATGAACAACGACGTCGCCGAGGCTGCCAAGCTCGCCGACGAGCTGGCTCAGGCTCTGCCCGAGGTTCCGGCTGGCGTCGAGGTGCTCGTCTGCCCTCCGACCATCGACATCACCACGGTTCATGACCGCATTCAGGCTGCCCCCATCGCCCTCGGTGCACAGAACGTGTACTGGGAGGCCAAGGGTGCCTTCACCGGTGAGTCCTCTTGCGACATGCTCAAGTCCGCTGGCTGCACCTACTGCATCATCGGTCACTCCGAGCGTCGCGACTACTTCCACGAGACCGACGAGGACCAGAACAAGAAGGCCAAGGCTCTCGTTGCCGCCGGCCTTGTTCCCGTCTTCTGCTGCGGCGAGTCCCTCGAGGTCCGCGAGGCCGGCACCTATGTCGAGCACGTCGTGAACCAGGTTAAGGCTGGCCTTGCTGGTCTTGAGATCACCTGCCCCAAGCAGGTCGTCGTCGCCTACGAGCCCATCTGGGCCATCGGCACCGGCAAGACCGCTACCGCCGAGGACGCTCAGGAGGTCTGCGGTGCTATCCGTGAGACCCTCAAAGAGATGTTCGGCGAGGAGCTCGCTAACGGCATCCGCGTGCTGTATGGCGGTTCCGCCAAGCCCGGCAACATCGCCGAGCTCGTCGCCAAGCCCGACGTTGACGGCGCCCTCGTGGGCGGCGCTTCGCTCAAGGCTGCCGACTTCGCCTCTATGGTCGTCAAGGCAGGCGAGTAGGACATATGGCACAACGTCATCTTCCTGCACTCCTGATTATCATGGATGGCTGCGGCCTTGCTCCGGCCGATGGCGAGAACGCCGTCGCCGCTGCCAAGACGCCCTTCCTTGATGGCCTGTACGAGAAGTACCCCCACACCACGCTCGGTGCTTCGGGCGAGGACGTGGGCCTTCCCGACGGCCAGATGGGTAACTCCGAGGTGGGGCACCTCAACATCGGTGCCGGCCGCATCGTGTTCCAGGAGCTTTCGCGCATCAACAATGCCATCAAGGACGGCTCCATCGCCAAGAACGAGGTTTTCGTCAAGGCTATGGACGATGTCAAGGCTGACGGCAAGACCCTTCACCTTATGGGCCTTATGAGCCCTGGCGGTGTTCATTCCCATATGAACCACGTCGAGGCTCTGGTCAAGATGGCTGCCCAGCATGGCGTCAAGACCGTTCGTGTCCACGCCTTTATGGACGGCCGCGACGTCGACCCGCAGTCCGGTGCTGGCTACATGAGCGAGTTCTGCGCCTTCCTGGCTAAGATCTCCGAGGAGACCGGTTGCGACGCTCGCGTCGCCACCGTTTCGGGCCGCTATTGGGCCATGGACCGCGACAACCGTTGGGAGCGCATCCAGCGTGCCTACGACGTCATGGTCAATGCGTCCGATGCCGATGTCGACCCCGTTGCCGGCATCAAGGCCTACTACGAGAAGGATCCGCGCGGCGACGAGTTCGTCGAGCCCTTCGCTGCCCACAACGAGGGCATTCACGAGGGCGACGCGGCCATCTTCTTCAACTTCCGTCCCGACCGCGCCCGTCAGATGACCCGCGTGTTCACGGACAAGGAGTTCGACGGCTTTGAGCGCGAGCAGATCAAGCTCTCGCACTTTGTGACGATGACCGAGTACGATCCGACGTTTGACGTCGAGGTCGCCTTCCCCAAGACGTTCCCGGAGAACGTCCTAGCCGACGTCATCGCCGCCAATGGCCTGAAGCAGCTGCACACTGCCGAGACCGAGAAGTACGCCCACGTGACGTTCTTCCTCAACGGCGGCATCGAGGAGCCCAAGGAGGGCGAGGAGCGCGTGCTCGTCGCTTCCCCCAAGGTCGCTACCTACGATCTGCAGCCCGAGATGAGCGCTCCCGAGGTTACCGAGAAGCTTGTCGCCGCCATCAACGAGGACCGCGCTGATTTCTATATCGTGAACTTCGCGAACTGCGACATGGTTGGTCACACCGGTGTCTTCGACGCTGCCGTTAAGGCCGTCGAGGCTGTTGACGATGCCCTGTCCAAGGTTGTCCCGGCGATTCTCGCCAAGGGCGGCTTTGCGTTGATTACCGCCGACCACGGCAACGCCGATCACATGTTTGACGTTGCTTCCGACGGTTCCAAGCATCCGTTTACGGCGCACACCACCAACCGCGTGCCGTTCATCATCGTTGATGAGAAGGCACAGCTCACCGGTATCGAGGACGGTCGTCTTTCCGATATCGCTCCGACTATGCTCACCATGGCTGGTCTGGAGCCTTCCGCCGAGATGACGGGCCGCGTGCTCGCCACCGAGGCCTAATAGAAAACAAATACCGTTTTCTAGTAAGGGGGTTGTCCACAACCGGACAACCCCCTTTTTGGTATTTCTGCCATTTC
>CABTZA010000118.1 GCA_902489225.1 uncultured Collinsella sp. | reverse complement strand
TCGAGCGCGACGGGGCCGGAAAGCGACACGGCCAGGCCCTCGGGATCATTGCCGATCATCGTCTTGATCGTAGCAAGGTCGTCCGACATCAGGGCCCCATCAAGCTCGTCCTTAAACGCGCTGATCTTGTCCGACGCCTCACCCAGCTGATCGGAAGCCTTGTTGACCAGCTTTGCAGCCTTGGAGAGGCCCTTTGCCAGCGAACCGGATGCATCGGTCAGGCCAGCAACAGCACTATCCAGGTCGCCCGAGATACCGTTGAGCGAATCCAAAACGCCCGAAATAGTCTTCTTGAGCTCCTTGGCCTTAACCGAGAACGTAGAGTCGTAGTCAATCTTGGCGCCCGAGATACCAGCCTTGGCATCCGCGATTGCCTGATCGACCTCGGCACGCGACTTGTTAACCTCCGTCATACTCTTCGTGAGCGACGTCGCGATATTCGTCAGCTCATTGGCATTGTTGCGGTACTCCGTCGCGGTTTTGTCAAGCTCAGCAGCCGCGTCCTCAAGCCCTGCCTTGAGCTTATCGTTACTCACCTGGCCAGCAAGACTGCGGAGCTTATCGGCCGTGGCATCAATCTCGTCGGCACGCGTATTGAGTGACGCTGCGCCATCGTTGAGCTGTGACACCGTAAGATCGACATGCTGGTTTGCAGCGCCGAATGCCTTTGCGAGCTCGGTAGAAACGTTATCGAACGAACCCGCGCTCCCATCAATAGCGGCATCAATCGCATCGCTGGCGGACTTGAGCGCCTGCTCGGAATCGGCAATACCGCTCTCGGCATGCTGCATGAGCTGCTTCACCGACTCCTCAGTCGATCCGGACTGCTTGAGCATACCGCCCGCCGACGTCAGCGAATCGGACGTGGAGCTCAAAACGCCCGCAAGCGATGTTGCGCTGGCCTGAATGTCCTGCAAGTCCTGGACCGAATCGCCGAGCGTCGAGGACAGGTTGGCGATAAAGTTGCTCACTTGGTCGGTGCTCATGTAGTCGAGCAGGCTGGACACGGTTTTAAGACCGATGGTCGTGATGGTTTCGGTAAAGGTCTCGTTGACCTGACTCTGGACGGCGCTCGAGCCTTTCTCGGTCACAATCTGTGCGATGGCGTTGGCCTTCTGGTTCTCATAGAACTCGATATCGGCGTGCTTCACCTCGGTCGAGAAAAGCGTCATCATGTCAGCGCTAAACGTTTTGGGGATAACGACGGCAGCATAGTACGCGCCCGACTTAACGCCCTCGATAGCCTTTTCGCGATTGTTGAGCACAACCCAATCGAAGCTCTCGTTGCCGCGTAGGGTGGCGGTCACGTTTTCGCCCACGTTAACCTCGACGGGGATCAAATCGCTCTCGTAGCCCTCATCGGTGTTGACCACGGCGATCTTAAGATTGCCGGTGTTGCCGTACGGATCCCAGCTGCCGGCGATGTTAAACCACGCGTACAGACACGGTACGATAATGAGGCCCATCACGACGACCATACCGATCACGGAGTGAGACACGTTTTGGACATCGCGCTTAAACAGGTGCAGGATGTTTTTCATTTATGCCTCACCTCCTTTAGAGTGCTTGCCAAGCGGGGTGGTATCCCCGTCATTTCCGCTTACGTTGTCAACGTTGTCGGCATCTTGAGCCTTACGATGCGCACCGATATGCGGCAGACGGCTCGTGGGCTGTTCGCTGTCCTTGGTGCCCCGCTCGCTGGCGTTGAGACCAAACATGCGACGGGCGGCAGGGATGGCAGCCGTGTGCTCGCGCATCTCGCGGCGAAGGTCCTCGTCCGAAAGCGCCGAGATACGCATCTGGGTATTGAGGCTCGCACGGATGTACTCGATGTTGATGAGCCAGCCACAGATGGCGATGACCGAAATGATCCAGATAACAAGCAGGATGATCTTGCCGTTATTGTCGATATCGAGCACCGTCGAAAGTACAAAGAGCAGGACCTGGACGCCTACCACGGCGGCAAAACCGCCCTTGATGTAGTACGGGTAGCGATGCTCAAACGCCACGGCATGATCGAGCAGCTCGCAACGGTACGAATCCGAATCGAGCATGACGCGCATGGCCGTGCGCAGCGAATAGCGCTGGCGCGGCAGGTCGTTGGACTCGCAGATCATGAGGCCCGTCGTGGAAAGCTGCTTATCAAAGAGCAGATTGAGGTTGAGCAGCAACGGGCGCAGCTGCAGACCGATAAAGAGCGCCACGATCAGGAACACGCCCAGGATGCACAGGTTGAACAGGTAGTTGAACGAGTACATGCCGCCGACGGTCTCGCGCAGCAGGTTGATGCCATAGGTGAAGGGCAGCAGCGGATGCAGCCATTGGAAGAAGCCGGGCATCATCTCGATGGGATACATGCCCGACGAGCCGGGGATCTGCACAATGACGAGGATGACGCCAATGGCTTTACCGATATGCTTAAAGGTGGTGGACAGCGCATAGATGATGTTGACGTAGGTGAACGAGATAGCGATGCCGCCCAGCACGAACAGCAGCGGGTTGACGCACTGCACGCCAATCACCAAATCGCCCACCGTAACGATGATGGCCTGGAACGCACCCAGGATCACCATCAGCAGCCAGCGGCCAAAGTAGCCCTGACGCGCCGTAAAGCTACCGATGCCCTCGCGGTCGACCTCGAGCTTGTAGATAGCGATGAGCACATAGCCGCCTACCCACAGCGCCAGATTGGTGTAGAAGGGAGCGATGCCCGAGCCAAAGCTCTTGACTGGATAGATTGACTTGGACGTCAGCTCAACCGGAGATGCCATGAAATCTGCCACGTCATCGACGTCGACGTCCATGAGGTCGGCTAACTCGCCCATAGACTCAGAGGTCTGTAGCGCCGCAATGTCATTGGCGGCGGTCGCGAGCTTGTCCTGAACCTTGGCAAGGGAGGCGTCGGTTTGGGACAGCGTGGTCTTTGCCTGCTTGAGCGTGGCGTCGAGCTGCGCCAGCGTGCCGCGCGCGCTCGCTATCGTGGGGGTCATACCCGATACAATGCCGGTCAAATCGCCCGAAACGGCGGCAAAGGAGTCGAGCGCGCTCGAAGCCTTCGGCAGTGCGTTCTGCCCCAGATCGGTCTGAGCCTGACCGAGGTTAGCCGTACCGGTCTTAATTGCCGCGTTGAGTACTTTGCTCGCGTTCGAGATTGCCGTAGCGTCTTTTGCCATGGCGCTCGACTGTGCAGAGAGGCCATCCTTGATGCTCTGCAGCTTCTGGTTTTGCTCGCGAAGCGAATTGATGGTCGATGCGATGAGCGCGTCGGCGTCCTCCGACCCCGTTGACGTATCGTTAGCGAGAATCTGCAGGCGCTCGATGACAGCGCTGTTGTGGTCAATCGTCGCCTGAAGGGATTCGAGCGAGTTGTCGATTCGAGTGGTCGTGGACGTAACCGTACCGGTGAGTTTGCCAATCGCGGCGTTCGCAGAAGCCGATGTCTTGCTCAGCACGATGCTGCCCTCCGAAAGTGCCTTGGAGAGCGAGGTGATGGACTTGCCAGCCGTGGTGCGAGCTTCGCCCAGCAGATCATTACCCTGAGCGATTGCCTGCGTTAGCGAAGGCGCCTGTCCCTGCAGACCCGCCAGCGCGGCATCGGCCGAAGCAATCGAGCTGTTTGTCTTGTCGATGGCGGTGTTCATGTCGCCGATGGAATCACGTACTTCGCCCAGGGTATCAGACGCCTCGGACACCGAGCCCGCCAGCGAATCCTGGGTCTGAGTTGCCTTGTCTTTAAGGTCGATGCCAGCATCTTTGGCAATGCCAGCGACGGTCTCGCCCACCGTGGAGACAAACTCCGAGTTGATCTGCTCCTCGATGGTGTTGGCACCGGTATCGGTGACCTTGGGCGCAATGGCGCTCTTCTTCTCATTGACGTAATAGGTGAGCTTGGGCTGATGGTAGTTGCCATCGAGCATCGAGACGAGATTGTCGGAGAAGTTCTTGGGAATCACGATGGCGGCATAGTATTCGCCACTTTCGACGCCCTCTTTGGCATCTGCCGCCGAGTCGACGAAAGTCCAGCCAAGCTGGTCGTTCTCCTTGAGCTGGTCGACCACCTTATCGCCTGCGTTAAGCTCGCCCACTAGGTCGTTCTGGGTGCCCTGATCGTTGTTGGCGATGGCGATTTTAATGCCCTGGGTATTTCCGTACGGATCCCAGTTGGCAACGATGTTGTACCAGGCATACAGCGATGGAATGACGCACACGCCCAGGGTGACCACCAGGGCGACGGGGTTCACGATCAATCGCTTGATGTCGCGTTTAAAGATTGCAAAGGAAACCTTTGCATCGGATAGTTTGCTGCCGAGACTCACGCTTGGACCATCCATCCTATCGTTTAGCCGAACCATGCTATTAACAACCATTGTACGGAGGCACTTTAGCGTCTCGCGGCACAATGGTGCTGAGTTTTGCGGGTAGCAATATACTACGAAGATGAGTTAACGTACAGTTGTACAGTATCTTAAATTCCCGCAGCTCCCAAAACCACAACCCGCACAAACTAGCAGTTCGACTAGTCGTTGGGGACGTTCTTAAACGACTAGTCAAACAAGAACGTCCCCAACGACTAGTCATTCAAGAACGTCCCCAATGACTACTCCGTACAAAAGCAAACGAGAGTGGAAAATCCCCCACTTCAAGCCCGCGCTCGAGCCAAAAGTGGGAAATTATCCACTCTCGTTCTAATCTAGTTACGGTGCCGTATCCCCAAACTACATCAAGTTACAAACAGCTGCCGCGAAGGCTACGGGGTCCTCGGGGAGGATGCCCTCGACGAGCAGGGCCTGGTCGTAGAGCAGGCCGGAGTACTGCTTAATCTTGTCGGCGTCGCCCGCCTTCTGGGCAGCGACGAGCTTGGCGAAGACCGGGTGCTTAGCGTTGAGCTCGAGCACGCGCTGGCTCTTGGGCATACCGTCGGGCGCGCCCTCGGGACCCTTCTGGAGCACCTTCTCCATCTCGAGTGAAAGCGGGCCCTCGGTGGTAATGCAGGCGGGGGCATCGGTCAGGCGCGCGGAGACGGCAACCTTCTCGACCTTGTCGCCGAGCGCCTCCTTCATGGCATTAAAGAGGTCCTCGTTCTCCTTGGTGGCGTCCTCAGCCTCCTTCTTCTCGTCATCGGTTGCCAAGTCAAGGTCGCCGGTCGCGACGTTCTTAAGCTCCAGGTGACGATCCTCGACCTCAGGCTCGGCACCATCGGCAACTGCCTTCTCGGCAGCCTCGCGAGCAGCGTCATCCTCGTAGACCTTGGGCATATCGGCAGCCACGTACTCACGCATGGCCTGGAAGGTGAACTCATCCACGTCCTGCGTCAGCAGCAGTACATCGTAGCCGCGGTCGAGCACGCCCTTCACGACGGGCATCTTGGCCAGACGCTCGCGCGAATCGCCGGCGGCATAGTAGATTGCCTTCTGGCCCTCGGGCATGCCCTTGGCATACTCGGCAAGGGTGATCATCTTCTGCTCCTTGGCAGACCAGAACAGCAGCAGGTCGGCGAGCTCGTCGGCCTTCATGCCATAGCTCGAGTAGATGCCGTACTTAAGACCGCGGCCAAAGTTCTCAAAGAACTTCTCGTAGGCCTCGCGGTCGTTGTCACGCATATCCTCAAGGTCGGCGGTGATCTTCTTTTCCACACGCTTGGCGATGGCCTTGAGCTGACGGTTCTGCTGCAGCGTCTCACGCGAGATGTTGAGCGACACATCGGCGGAATCCACGACGCCGCGGACAAAGTTGTAGTAGTCGGGCAGCAGGTCGTCGCACTTC
>CABTZA010000117.1 GCA_902489225.1 uncultured Collinsella sp. | reverse complement strand
AGAAAACAAATACCGTTTTCTAGCAAGGGGGTTGTCCACAATCGGACAATCCCCTTTTTTGGTATTTCTGCCATTTCCGCCCCGTCCCCGAGTGGCAGGTAGGGGAGAACGGGGGATTGTGGTACAGTACTGGAGTTTGAATTGTTCTATTAAGGAGCTTATCTATGGGTCCGTTCCAGATTCTTCTGTTTGTCGTTTGGGCTGTTTCTGCCGTGGCGCTGACGATTCTCGTCCTGATGCATTCCGGTAAGGGTACCGGCGTTTCGGATATGATTGCCAGTTCGCTGTATAACTCCAGCTCAGCCACAGGCGTTATGGAGCAGAACCTTGACCGCCTGACCGTCATCATGGCTGTCGTGTTTGCCGTGTGCGTCGTGCTGTGCATGTTCTTCTTCCCGCAGGGCATCGTGGGCTACTAATCACGAGCCGCATAAGTACTTGTAAAGGGTTCCGCAAGTGCGGGACCCTTTTTTGTTTACATATTCGTAACAGAGTCAAAAATATCACCACATACTGCGCCCAACTAAAGAAATTCTTGACCGTTAACCGGAATTAGCCCCAAATCGTGCATAAAATGCGCTACTGTATTGCAAAACGTTGGCCTGTTGTGCATAACCAGCCATAGCGGCGGGCAGCGTTTTGATGGTTCGGATCGGATTGTCTCGACATGTGTCCGACTGAACATTTCTTTGTCCTATCTCATAAGGAGGATGGCATGGCTGATTCTATGTTCCACCAGCCCGTTATGGGTCGTCGCGCCTTTGTTGGCGGCACCCTTGCTGCGAGCTCCATGGCTTTTCTTGCCGCATGCGGCAAGAAGGGCGGCGACGCTTCCGGTTCTGAGTCCGGTTCGACGCTGAACTTCTACATCAACAACCCGGTCTGCATCGACCCCTACAACGTCCAGGAGGACCAGGGCACTCAGGTCGAGTATCAGCTCTTCGACGCTCTGACCTCTTACGACGCCGAGAAGGGCGAGATCGTTCCGCTGGCTTGCGAGTCCTTTGAGTCCAACGACGACGCCACCGAGTTTACCTTCAAGATCAAGAAGGCCAAGTTCCACAACGGTGACGACGTTACCTCCAAGTCCTTCAAGCTCGGTTGGGAGCGTCTGGTCAACACCAAGTCGGCCATCGCTACCGAGTACGGTCCTTCCGAGGTCTCCTATCACCTTTCCATGGTCGAGGGCTATGACGACCTGCTTGCCGGTAACGCTACCGAGCTCAGCGGTGTTACGTGCCCTGACGATGAGACCCTCGTCGTCAAGCTGTCTTCCGCTTACGCCGACTTCCCCTTCGTCGCCTCTCACCCGGCTCTGGCCCCGGTTCCCGAGTGCGCCGAGTCCGATGTCAAGAGCTTCTACCTTGCCCCGGTCGGTAACGGCCCGTTCATGATGGACGGCAAGTGGGAGGATGGCCAGGAGATCAACGTCAAGAAGTTCGACGATTACTATGGCGACAAGGCCAAGATCGATGGCATCCACTTCCAGGTCATCAAGGACATGGAGACCGCTTACAAGGAGTTCCAGGCCGGCAACCTCGATGTCTGCGACGTTCCCGTCGCTCAGATCGATGCCGCCAAGAAGGATCGCGGCGTGTCCAAGGACGGCTACACCATGGGTGACGGCGAGCGCATGCTGCTCGGCGCCGAGCCTTCCACCTACTACCTGACCTGCAACAACACGGCCGAGCCGTTCAACAACGCCGACCTGCGTAGGGGCATCTCCCTGGCCATCAACCGTGAGGCCATCTGCAAGACCATCTTCAAGGGTACCCGTACCCCCGCCGACGGCATTGTTCCTCCGGGCATCGATGGCTACAAGGAGGGCGCATGGGAGTTCTGCGCCTACGACGTCGACAAGGCTAACGAGTACCTCGACAAGGTCGCTCCTGCCGGTGCCAACGGTGACCGTGGCATTAACGTGACTCTGTCTTACAACCAGGACGGCGGCCACAAGGAGATCATGGAGTCCATCATCGGCGACCTCGCCAAGGTTGGCGTTACCGCTACTTCCGATACCCCTGAGTGGTCTGCCCTGCTCGAGCAGTACCAGAACTTCAACTATCAGTTCGGTCGTCTGGGCTGGATTGCCGACTACCCGATCATGGACAACTTCCTGTATCCGCTGTTCCACTCCGACTCCCTCGGTGGCGACAACCGTTCTGGTTACAACAACCCCGAGTTCGACGCCAAGGTCGACGAGGCTCGCACTACGGTTGACGACAAGGAGCGCGTCGCTAAGATGCAGGAGGCCGACGCAATGGTCGCTGCCGACTGCCCGGTCATCCCGGTGATGTTCTACACGCACACCATCGCCGGCTCCGATCGCATCAAGCACCTCTATGTCGATCCGCAGAAGCACGCCGATCTGGGTACCGCTGAGCTCGCCTAAGAGTTTGCAGCTTCCGTGAGGGTCAAGTATTTACGTAGACCTCATGGGAAACATACAGTTCTCCCTAACCTGGGGTAAACTGGCTGATGGTAATTTTGGGATGCCGGTCTGGCGATCGGCATCCCATTTAGGTTAATCCCTAGATAGGGGAGTGGTATGGGTAAGTACATCGTTAAACGTGTGCTTCAGTTCATCCCGGTGTTTTTGGGCGTCACGCTGATTCTGTTCGCCCTCCAGAATATCGTGCCGGGAGATCCGATCAAGCTGATCGGTGGAGACAAGGCTCTGTCCCCCGAGGTGGAGCTTCAGCTTCGCGTCCGCTATCACCTGGTCCAGTCGGACGAGGACGGCAACGCGATTCTTGACGAGAACGGCGACCCCGTTCAAACGTCGCTCGTGGACCGTTACTTGTATTACATGAACGGCCTGCTTCATGGCGATCTGGGCAATTCGTATCAGCGCAAGCTGCCGGTTACGGAAATCTTTGCCCAGAAGTATCCGTATACGGTCAAACTTGCCGCGTGCGCCATCGTGCTCGAGGCAATCATGGGTATCGGTGCGGGTATCATTTCGGCGGTAAAGCGTTATTCCTTCTGGGATATTTTGGTAACGCTCACCACGTCGATCCTCGTTGCCGTCCCGGCCTTCTGGCTCGGTATGTTGCTGCAGCTGTTCTTTGGCGTCATCCTCAAGGACGCAACAGGCGGTGCATTCTCCATGCCGATCTCGGGTGCCGGCGGTGCCAGCTCTCAGTATCAGGATTGGATGCACTATGTGCTTCCGACCATTACGCTGGCTTCGGTTTCGACCGCTTATGCTGCCCGCATTATGCGCTCGCAGCTGCTTGACGTCATGAACCAGGATTACATCCGTACGGCAAAGGCCAAGGGTCTCTCCAATCGTGCGATCATCGTCAAGCATGCGCTTAAGAATGCACTCATCCCCGTCGTTACCTATATTGGTGTCGACTTTGGCGGCATGCTTTCGGGCGCCATCCTGACCGAGACGGTCTTTAACTGGCCCGGTATCGGTTGGGAGGTCTATCGCGCCATTAGCATGCGTGACTGGCCCATCGTTATGGGCGGCGTTACGCTCATCGTCATCGTCGTAATGGTGATCAATCTGCTCGTCGACATTAGCTATGCATTCCTCGACCCGCGCATCCGCCTTGGCGGTCCGTCGGATAAGGCCTAAGGGAGGTACGTCTCATGCAGGAAACTGATTCTCAGTCTCAGGAGCAGGCTACCGCCACCAAGGCTGCATCTGCTCCCGCTAAGTCCCGCACGTTGTGGGGCGACGCTTTTAAGCGTCTTCGTAAGAACAAGCTCGCCGTTATCGGTGTCTGCTGGATCATCATCGTCGTTGTGGTTGCCCTGACCGCAGATCTGTGGGCTAAGCCCTGGCTCGGTTCGCCGACGGCTTCCGACTCGACCACCATGGCCGAGACGTCGCTGCTGGCTCCGTGTGCCGAGCACCCGTTTGGCACCGACGCCCTTGGTCGTGACATTCTCGTTCGCGTTATCTACGGTGCACGTGTTTCGCTTTCCGTCGGTATTATGGCCACTGCCATCTCCACGGTGATAGGTCTAGTCATGGGTGCCCTTGCCGGTTTCTATGGCGGCATTTGGGATACGATCATCATGCGCTGTGCGGATATCTTCCTGGCGTTCCCGTACGTGCTGTTCGTTGTCGCCATGATCGCCGTTATCGGTCGTGGTCTTCAGAACGTCTTTATCGCCATCGGTATTCTCGGCTGGCCTTCGATTGCGCGCGTCTTCCGCTCCGCGATCTTGACCGTCAAGGAAAACGACTATGTTGACGCTGCGCGCGCGATGGGTGCATCTGATGCTCGTATCGTCGTGCGTCACATCTTCCCGAACTCCGTCGCCTCCATCGTGGTCTACGCGACCATGAACATTGGTGGCGCCATTCTGACCGAGTCCGCTCTGTCCTTCCTCGGCATGGGCGTTATTCCGCCTACGCCTTCGTGGGGCTCCATGATTCAGGACGGTCAGCAGTATCTTCTGACTGCTCCCTGGATGATGATCATGCCCGGTCTGGCAATTCTCTCGACGGTGCTCGCCTTCACCCTGCTGGGTGACGGTCTGCGCGACGCCCTCGACGTCAAGATGAAGGACGCATAAGGATGAAGAAGAACAAGAACTATGTGGACCTGAAGGACCAGCCTGTTCCCGAGGGCCAGCATCTGCTCGAGGTCGATGACCTTAAGATGTATTTCCACACCGAGGACGGCGTTGTTCGCGCTGTCGACGGTGTCTCCTACACGCTCGATCGCGGCGAGACCCTGGGCGTCGTCGGTGAGTCCGGCTCCGGTAAGTCCGTGACCGCCATGACCATCATGGGTCTTATCTCGATGCCTCCGGGAAAGATCGAGGGCGGCGACGTTCGCTATCGCGGTCGTTCTATCCTCGAGATGACCGAGGAGGAGATGCAGCACATTCGCGGCAACGACATCGCGATGATCTTCCAGGATCCTATGACCTCCTTGAACCCGGTCTATAAGATCGGCAAGCAGGTGGGCGAGGGCCTTCGTCTGCACCGTGGCTACTCCAAGCAGGAGGCGCTCAAGCGCGCTACCGAGCTTTTGGACCTCGTGGGTATCCCCGAGCCCGAGAAGCGCGTCAATGAGTATCCGCACCAGTTCTCCGGCGGTATGCGTCAGCGTGTCATGATCGCTATGGCTCTTGCCTGCGATCCCGATATCCTGATTGCCGACGAGCCCACGACGGCTCTGGACGTTACCATTCAGGCTCAGATTATCGAGCTCATGCAGGAAATGCAGGAGAAGAACGGCAACGCCATCATCATGATCACCCATGACCTGGGCGTCGTTGCCGATATGGCCGATAAGATCATGGTTATGTACGCCGGCCGTCCCGTCGAGTTCGGTACTGCTGAGGAAATCTTCTACGAGAGCCGCCACCCCTACACCTGGGGCCTTATCCGCTCCATCCCGGAGCAGGCCATCGATGAGAAGAAGCCGCTTACGCCGATTCATGGCAACCCGCCTTCGCTCATGAACCTGCCCGAGGGCTGCGTGTTCTCTCCTCGCTGCCCCTATGCGACGGATAAGTGCCGCAAGCAGCGCCCCGAGCGTTTTGTTACCGAGTCTGGTCACTATTCTGCGTGCCACTATTCCGGTGACCCCGAGTTCCTCAAGAACGCTCCTGAGACGTCCCGTACGCGCAAGGATTCCAAGAAGGGAGGCGAGGCGTAAATGGCAGACAATAACGAGCGCACTCCACTGTTGAAGGTCGAGCACCACTCCAAGGAGTTCCCCGCAGAGTCCGGCATGTTCGCCAAGCGTTTTTCCAAGCGCGTCGTCTCTGCTGTAAACGACATCTCTTTTGAGATTTATCCTGGCGAGACCTT
>CABTZA010000116.1 GCA_902489225.1 uncultured Collinsella sp. | reverse complement strand
GAGACAGGGCTTATAGCGGTGCGCGTTCGTGGCACGACAAAGCTCAACGAGCTCTACGGAGCCGAGGCTGTCGACAACATGCTTGCCGAATACGCGGGCCGCATGCTGTCGATCACCCACGGCAGGAGTAGGGTCTACCGTTCACGAAGCGTCCAATTCGTCGTGCTCAGCAACGATTTGGACCATGAGGCATTCGAGCAACTGACTTGCCACCTTAAAGAGGCCGTTTTCGCTCCTATTCAAATCGCGGGCGACACCATTACTCCCGTCTGTCTTGTCGTTCCGGCCTTTTACGAGCACTTAACTCATCAAACGACTGCCGTTTTAGGCGAACTCGAGCGTCGCCTTCGCACGGCCGGCGGGCTTGTTCCCAACGACAGCCTCCCCATACCCGAGGCGGAGCGCAAAAGCGCCATAGCCGAACGTATCGACTCGCTCATGGGTCTCTATCGACCCAGCGAGTTTATGCGGCGCGCCAACGCATTTCTCGAGGCAAGGCGCAACGGCACCTGGTGCATCGCCACGGTCGACATGGGCCACATGCGCCTGTTTAATGAATGGTATGGACAGGCCGAAGGCGACCGCCTGCTTGCCGATGTGGGCACGGTCCTCAAGGACATCGAGAATGCCGATATGGGCGTCGCAGGGTACTGGGGCCAAGATGACTTTTGCGTACTCATCCCCTTTAAGCACATCACCGTCCATCAAATCTACAACCGCGTTCGCGAGGCAGTAGCCAGGCATGATGGCGGCGTAGGTTTTTGGCCGTCCATGGGCGTTTACCCCATCGATTCCAATGAGGAGATCACCATCGATGCGCAGGCAAAGGCCATGTTTACCAATCGGCGCGCAAAAAACGACTTTAAGGAGCGCATTGCCATTTTTTGCCCCGAGGAGTACAAGCGCGAAATCGTGTTCAACCGCACGCTGACCGAATTCCAGTACGCGCTGTCAAATGGTCGCATCACGTACTATCTTCAGCCCCAGGTCGATATGGAAACCGGCGAGATTATTGGCGCCGAAGCACTCACCCGCTGGATTGACAAGAACGGCTCTCTCATTTCGCCCGCAACGTTTATCCCCGCACTCGAGGAAAGCGGCTTTGTAGTGACGCTCGACAAATATGTTTGGCAGGGCGGCGCCATGTGGCTCCGCGAGCGCCTCAATCGAGGACTTCGCGTGGTTCCGATTTCCCTCAATGTGTCGCGCGTAGACATTCTTGCCTGCGATGTCGCCGAGCATATGGGGTCGCTCGCCGCCCAGTACAACCTGCCGCCCGAACTCATGCACATCGAGATCACCGAGACCGCCTATACCGGAGAGTCCGAGGCCGTGGATAAGCTGACCGCGGATCTGCACACCCGTGGCTTCTCGACCTACATGGACGATTTTGGCACCGGCCAGTCCACGCTCGCGATGCTCAAGAACGTCAACGTCGACGTCATCAAGCTCGACCGCACCTTTGTGCCCACCGACCGCGATCAAGGCCGCAGCGCGCAGATCGTGTCATCGATGCTCGAGATGGCGCAGTCGCTCCATCTGCCCGTCGTGGTTGAAGGCGTCGAGACAAATGAGCAGGCAAACATGCTACGACAAATGGGCGCCCGCTACGCTCAGGGCTTCCTCTACTACCGTCCCATGCCGGCGAAGGATTTTGAGGCATTGCTCGATGGTGGCAATAACAACTGATACGCTCGCGCGCAAAACGCCACCGTCGAAGGAGACATTTGTCTCCATTAGCTAACTTATATCCCCAATTCAAACCGAATTGGGGATATGATACAAACCGTTGTTCCGCCCAAGGAGGTTATCCATCATGAACGAGTCATATCGCCTGGGCGAGCAATCGATTATTGCCTATCTTCAGCGACTTGCGAACGGCGTCTCGACCGCTGAACTCGATGTTGCCGCGCTGCCTGCTGAGCTACGCGCCGTTGGTGAGCAACTGCAAAAGACGCATGCCATCCTGCAACAAGAGCGCCAGCTGCTTGAGCGCAACGCCTATATCGATCCGCTCACCAACTTGGGCAACCGCAACGGATTCGACCGTCACGTCGAGCAACTCTGGCGCAAAGGCGATCCCTTCACCTGCGCCTATATTGACATCGACCATCTCAAGCATTGCAATGATAGGTTTGGCCACGCCGAAGGCAATCGCTATATTCTGGGCATCTGCCGCACGCTCTCCGAAACCATGGAGCACGATGAGATGCTGTTCCGTATCGGTGGAGACGAGTTTGTGCTCATCTCGCTCTCCGCAAACGAGATTGAACTCGAGCAGCGCTTGGAGCAGGTACGTACCAGGCTGATCGAGGCGAGCTCAGGTGGCAAGGCGCCCATGATCGGCAGCTTTAGCTTTGGCTGCTCGCGCGTCGATCCACTTGCTGGCGACACGCGTCGCCAGATGACGATGGATGCCGATCGCAAGATGTATCGCTATAAGCTTATGCATCGTGTGCAGCAACCGAAAGACGATGACGCGCCGCAACGCCCAATCGTCGATCAGCTTCCCTGCAACGACCGGGTGTTCCAAGCGATCTCCATGAGCTCCGAGACGCGCTATCCGTTTATCCTCAATCTCGATACGGGAGAATCGCAATGGTCGGTTAACGCCGTGCGCGATTTTGACCTGCCCTCCCAGCACCCTTTTAACTCACTCGACATGTGGCTCGCCCGCGTTCATCCCGAGGACCGCGACAACGTACGTGTCGAGCTCGACATGGTGATAAACGGCACGTGGCACTTCCACTACATGCAGTATCGCGTAATGGATGCCACCGGAAAATACGTGCTTTGCGACTGCACGGGCTACCGCTTGGACGGCACCGATACCGAGCCCGGCATGTATGTGGGCATTATCATCAACCGAAGCTTGGCAGATACGACCGATTCCGTGACCGGCTTGGGCGATATTCACGCCCTGGTCAACGCCATTGGCGAAATGCGTCGCGTGGCGCGCAAGGCTGGTTTGATCGCCATCAAAATCGACGATATCGCTCAGGTCAATGCCCGCTTTGGCTTTGATGCGGGCGACCGCGTTTTGGCAGAATGTGCCGCCTGTCTGGTGGAATGCTCGCGCGGTAAGGGTCGTATGTTCCGCTCGACGGGGCCGATGTTCGTGGCTCTTTTCGACGACTTTGATCCCGAAGAAACCGATGCGATTGCAGAGGAAATCGAGCGGTTCCTGGGTTCGCCCGTGCTCTTTGGCCCATTTGAATATCAGCCGCCCATTCGCGTGGCCACGCTCCATCTGGACGGCGTCGACCGTCAGCCCGTTTCGATTTTGAACGAGCTCAAAGCGTTGCTCGGGAAAGCCGTGCAGGTGCCAGGTACCAAACTGGATTAGCACCGCGCCCACACCGCCTCCCCCATCGTGCGATAATCCTCTGCAGAAGTCACCAAAAGCAGAGGGAGTTTGTGATGAAGGTTCTTTTGGTCAATGGCAGCCCCAAGGCAAACGGCAACACCGCCCGCGCACTCGCCGAAGTCGCCGAGCAACTCAATGCCGAAGGCATTGATACCGAGGTGTTTCAGCTGGGCACCAAGCCCATTCGCGACTGCATTGGCTGTGGTCAGTGCGGCAAGCTCGATTGCCGCTGCACCTTTGACGATGACGTGGTGAACGAGCTGATCGCTGCCGCCGAGCAGGCAGATGGCTTTGTCTTTGGCTCGCCCGTCTACTATGCGCACCCCAGCGGGCGCATCCTTTCGGCCCTCGATCGCGCATTCTATGCCGGCAGCAAAGCCTTTGCACACAAGCCGGGCGCTGCCGTCGCCGTTGCCCGTCGCGGCGGCACGTCGACCACCTTCGACGTGCTCAATAAGTACTTCACCATCAACCAGATGCCCGTGGTTGCTTCCACGTACTGGAACAACGTGTTTGGCGCCATGCCGGGCGAGGCCGCCCAGGACGCCGAGGGCCTGGCCACCATGCGCAACATCGGCAAGAACATGGCCTGGCTCCTGCATTGTATCGAGGCAGGACAGGCCGCCGGTATCGAAGCCCCCGAAGCCGATCGCGAGCGCACCAACTTCATCAGGTAGAACGGCGGAACAAATACATGAACGTGCAAATTTTTGGCACCAAAAAGTCTTTCGATACCAAGAAAGCACAGCGCTTCTTCAAAGAGCGCCGCATTAAGGTGCAGTTTATTGACCTTAAGGAAAAGGAGATGAGCAAGGGCGAGCTCACGAGCGTGATGCAGGCGGTCGGCGGTATCGACAAGCTGCTCAACCCCAAGGCCAAGGACGAGGAGACGCTCGCGCTCATCCAGCACCTCACCCCCAGCCAGCGCTTCGACAAGTTGCTCGAGAACCAGCAGGTTCTAGCCGAGCCCATCGTGCGTAACGGCAAAAAGGCCACCGTCGGTTATTGCCCCGATGTATGGGGAGCCTGGGAGTAGCTTGTGTTATTTGCCGGCGCGTGGGTATAAGAGCAGGCGTTTGGCATATGATTCAACTGTAAGCCATGTCTAACAAAGGAGGGCACATGCCCAACAAACCCGTGAAAATCATCATGCTTACCGGATACCTCGGTGCCGGCAAGACCACGCTGCTCAACCACATCCTCGCTAACGATGGCGGTATCCGCGCCGCCGTAATCGTCAACGATATCGGCGAGATCAATGTGGACGCCAGCCTCATCGCCGACGGCGGCCTTTCCGAGACCGACGACCTCATCCCGCTCACCAACGGCTGCATCTGCTGCACGCTTTCGGATGACCTGGCCAACCAGCTGCAGGGCATCGCCGATTCGGGCAACTTCGATTACATCATCATCGAGGCCTCGGGCATTTGCGAGCCCATCCCCATCGCCTACACCATCTCGAGCTTCTGCGACGAGGCCAAGGTGGGCGGCGAGCCCAAGCTCGCGCTCGACAACATCGTGGCCGTGGTCGACTGCGCCCGCATGTACGACGAGTTCAACGGCGGTCGCGACCTGCTGGCCGAGGATATCGACGAGGACGACATCGAGAGCCTGCTCATCCAGCAGATCGAGTTCTGCTCCACGCTGATCCTCAACAAGACCGATACCGTGAGCTCTGAGCAGATCGCCGAGCTCAAGGCTATCGTGCGCAGTCTGCAGAAGGACGCCGTGATCGTCGAGGCTCAAAACGGAGAGGTTCCTATGGAGGAGCTGCTCGACACCGACCGCTTTGACTTTATGCGCGCCTACAACTCCGCCGCCTGGATCGAGGCCATGGAGCATCCCGAGGAGCACGACGACCCCGAGGTGCTCGAGTACGACATCGAGACCTTTGTGTACTCGCGCCGCAAGCCGTTTGACCTGCAGAAGTTCACCGATTTTGTTGAGCAGGAGTGGCCCGACGAGGTCATCCGCGTCAAGGGCCCGCTGTGGCAGACCGGCGATCCGGACATGTGCTACATGTTCGAGCAGGCCGGCCACCAGATGCGCCTGATGGAGAACGGCCTGTTTGTCGACTCGGCGCCCGAGGGCGAGAAGCAGAAGATCATCGATGAGAACCCCGAAATCATGCAGATTTGGGACGACGAGACGGGCGACCGCATGACGAGCCTGTGCATCATCGGCCGTCACATGGACAAGGATGCGCTCATCGCCTCCCTCGATGCCTGCCTGACCGACTGGCACCGCGCCTAGGTTTATCCAAGCGGGTATTTTTCCGCCTACACAACCGCCAAACCACCACGAAGGTGCCCTTCGTGGTGGTTTTTCGTTCTGAGCCAAGGAGATTCATGTTCAATATCGTGCTGTATGCACCCGAAATTCCGGCCAATACAGGCAATATCGGCCGTACCTGCGTGGTCACCGGCGCCCGTCT
>CABTZA010000115.1 GCA_902489225.1 uncultured Collinsella sp. | reverse complement strand
GGCAACCCCCTCAGGCCCCGCGCCTTCCACGCCGTGCCGCCGGCCATGAACGCGCCGGACGGTCGCCCCACCAACGCGATCTTTGGCTTTCTGAACATGTTTCTTAAGATGATCGATGCCTTTAACCCCGACGGCGTTGTTGTGGCGTTTGATAAGGGCAAGCCGCGCGTGCGCATGGAGATGCTGCCACAGTATAAGGCGCAGCGTCCGCCCATGGACCCCGATCTGCATGCGCAGTTCCCTATGATCAAGGAGCTGCTCGGTGCGCTCAACGTGCCGATTCTGCAGTCCGAGGGCTGGGAAGGTGACGACATCCTGGGCACTATGGCGCGCCTGGGCGAGCAGGCCGGCTGTGACATGCTGCTGGTGACTGGTGATCGCGACATGTATCAGCTTGTGACCGAGCACGTCAACGTGGTCTCGACCCGCAAGGGCTTGTCCGACGTGGCGATTATGACGCCCGAGAGCGTGGATGACCTGTATCACGGCATTACGCCGGCGCTCGTGCCCGATTTTTACGGTCTGAAGGGCGACGCGTCCGATAACATCCCCGGCGTGCCGGGCATCGGCCCCAAAAAGGCGAGCGCGCTCATTGCGCAGTACGGTAGCCTGGACGAGGTCATCGCACACGCCGACGAGGTCAAGGGCAAGATGGGCGAAAACCTGCGCGCACACATCGACGATGCCCTGCTGAGCCGCAAGGTCGCGACCATCCGCACCGATGCGCCCGTTGAGCTCGATTTTGAGGCGACGTCCTTCCCGGCGTTTTCTGCCGACGAGGTGTCTGCGGCACTGGGTACGCTCGGCATTACGGCCATGCAGAACCGTTTCTTGTCGCTGATCGGTGGTGAGGGCGGGGCTGCTGCTGCCTCCAGTGTGTTTGAGATGCCTGCGATGGTCCGCGCAGCCGCCGGCGATGCTGACGCGCTTGGTGCCGTTGCGGCTGAGGTCTCCCGCGCGATTGATGCCGGCGAGTGGGTCGCCGCCGTGGTGGACGATGACAAGGAAGAGGGCGCGCTCTTTGGACTGACGCGCACGCTGTGGTTGGCGACGTCCAAGGGCCTCTTCGCGCTCGAGGAGGGCAACAGCTGCGCGGCGGCTGAGGTTGAGGGCTTCAACTTCGTCCACGGCGTGATTGCTGGCGTGCTCGCGCGTCTGTTTATGGAGGGTCGCGTGGCGAGCCCGGATATGAAGGTGCTGTTGCACGAGCTTTCGCCCATCGATTCTTCTGAGCCCGAGCTCATGGATCCGCTCGCTGCCGATTCCACGCGTATCTTCGATACCGTGGTCGCTGCCTATCTGCTGGATTCCGATCGCTCCGAGTTCGATGAGGCATATCTTGCCGATACGTATCTGCAGATGGCGCTGCCTGCGGCGCGCGGCGCAGAGGGTGCCGGTGAGGACGCTCCGGCGCCTGCCGCCCGTACTGCGGCTCTGACGCTGGCGCTCGTGGCGCCGTTGCGCGAGTGCATGGCCCGTGAGAATGCCGCCAACGTGTTCGATGGCATCGAGATGCCGCTCGTTCCGGTACTTGCCAAGATGGAGCGCACGGGCATGCTCGTGGACCCCGACCGTCTGCACAGTCTGTCCGAGGGTCTGGCGACCCAGATTACCGAGGTTGAGCGCAGTATTCGCGACCTGGCGGGTGATGAGACCTTTAACATCGGCAGCCCCATGCAGCTGTCGCATGTGCTCTTTGATGTGATGGGCCTTCCGACCAAGGGTCTCAAAAAGACCAAGCGCGGTTACTATTCGACCAATGCCAAGGTACTGAGTGATCTTGCCCGTGACCACGAGATTGTTCGTTTGATCTTAGACTGGCGTGAGAAGTCCAAGATCAAGTCCACCTATCTGGACACGCTGGGCCCGCTACGCCGTGGTGACGGTCGCGTGCACACTACGTACAACCAGACCATCACGGCAACGGGGCGTCTGTCCTCGAGCGACCCGAACCTGCAAAACATCCCGACGCGCTCGGAGCTGGGTCGTACCGTCAAGACGGCGTTTTCGGCAGGCGAGGGAAGCGTCTTTTTGGCGGTGGACTACTCGCAGATCGAGCTGCGTCTGCTGGCACATCTCTCGGGTGACGAGCACCTGGTGCGCGCCTTTAACGAGGGCGAGGACTTCCATGCCGAGGCGGCGGCGCGCGTGTTTGGTGTGCCGGTGTCCGAGGTAACGCCCGACTTGCGCAGTCGCGCCAAGGCCGTGAACTTTGGCATCGTGTATGGCCAGCAGGCCTACGGCCTGTCGCAGTCGCTGCATATCTCGATGGCCGAGGCACGCGACATGATCGACCGCTACTACGAGGCCTACCCGGGCGTGCGCACGTTCCTCGACAACGTGGTGGCACGCGCCAAGCAGACGGGCTACGCCGAGACCATGTACGGCCGCCGTCGTCATATTCCGGAGCTCAAGGCCAAAAACCCGCAACTCCGCGGCTTTGGCGAGCGCACGGCCATGAACCATCCCATGCAGGGAACCGCCGCCGACATCATCAAGATCGCGATGGCCCGCGTAAGCCGCCGCCTGGAAGAGGAAGGCTTTGCCGCCCACATGATCCTGCAGGTACACGACGAACTGGACTTTGAGTGCCCGGTCGACGAAGTCGAGCGCCTGACCACCATGGTCCAAGACGTCATGGAACATGTCGTAGACCTACGCGTACCCCTAATCGCCGAAGCCAGCACCGGCATAACCTGGGCCGATGCCAAATAGGGAAGCGCTCACAATTCCAAAGTAACTAAAAGCAGAAGGGGGCTCCTTGCCAACAAGGAGCCCCCTTCATTCCAAAAAAACAGCCAAGTATCTAGACGCCAAGACGCCATCTAGGCGGCAAGCAAGTCACCGCAGGACCTGGCCGGGCGAGGCGGGTAAGTTTTTCGTAGATTCCGCACGAGCCGGAAAGCACTTAATGTGCTTTCCGAGCGAGCCCAGGACCTGACCGAACGAAAAACTTACCCGCCTCGCCCGGCCAGGTCCGACGAGCAACGTTAACGAGCCGCCAGGATGGCGTCGATGAGCGTCAGTACGCCCCCGTCGTTGTTGCTCGGAATGCGCCACTTGGCGTGCGCGTTCATGTGCTCTTCGGCATTGTCCACGATAAAGCTGTGACCGACGCGCTCCAGCATGGGGATGTCGTTGTAGGTATCGCCCACGGCGGCAGCATCGGCAATATCGATGCCCAGGTGCTCGCACAGGTGAGCGACGCCGGCGCCCTTGTCGACGCCCAGGTTCATAAAGTCGATCCACTCGCGCCCAGCGTTGGTGACGTAGAGTTTGTCCGAGAACTCGGGGCTATAGGTCTCGCGGAAAGCGGGCTCGGCGTCGTAGCCGGGGAAGAAGACCGAAATCTTGTTGGACTCGAAATCAATGCCCTCAAAGCTGTCTACGTAGTTGATTGTGTTGTAGTAGACGCTGATCTCGTCGTGGTATTGATGGTCGCGGGCAAGCACGTAGAACTCGTCGAAGCAGCACAGGACGGGGACAGCGCGAGGATCCTCCGAGGCACGGTTCAAGACCTGCTGATACAGCTCCACGTCAATATTGCTTTTATAGATATAGCTGCCGCGATAGATCACGCAAGCTCCGTTGTCGGGACAAAAGGCGAGGCGGTTCTTGATGCCCTCGAACATCTCCTCGAGCTTGGGGGCGGGACGTCCGCTGGCGGGGCAGAATACGATGCCGGCGTCGGCGAGCTTGTCCAGGCGCTCATCAAGACCCTGGGGCAGCACACGCTCGTCGGTCAGCAGCGTCTTGTCCATATCGACGGCGAGAATCTTAATGTTGCCGATGTTGGCGTCCGATTCGTAAGTTTGCATAAAAATGCGCCTTTCGTTTCGAGATTGTTTCAGACGTTATAACCATCAACTAGTAGTCGAGCGTATTTTCGCAGGAATGGTGCGTATTTGCACCACGCTTCACAAAGTAATGAAAAAACTTTTCAGAAATTTGAATTTGTCGCTTGTGCTGCGGGCACTTTAGCGTAATATAGCGACCATCGAAAACGGAGACGGAAAAACAACCGCTTACCGAGTAAAAGGTACCGTTTACGATATTTGAATTGCGCCCGGCGATACGTGAAAGGAGAGGCAGATGCAGTTCGTAAAGATCATCACCACTGCAGACAATGCCATCCGACGCCAGCGCGCAATTTCCCGACGACGATAACAATCGTCTCTGTCCGCATGGGGCGAATTGCCTCAACAGAGTCATTTTGAGGTCGTTGGGTTTTAGCACGACATTGCTGCATGTTTCTAGGGCATGTATGTGCTGATTTTTGCTATTTAACCTGATATTGCACGGTATATGACCTTGAAATGACTTGCAACTGACCGATGTTCTAACTAGCTACCAAGGGCGAAAGGAAACAGCCATGAGCAAGGAAAAAGTCGTTCTCGCATATTCCGGTGGTCTTGATACATCCGTATGTGTCAAGTGGCTCCAGGACGAGAAGAATCTCGATGTCGTTTGCGTCTGCGGCAACGTGGGCCAGGAAGAGACCGGACTGGATGCCAAGAAGCAGAAGGCGCTCGACCTGGGCGTTCTCGATTGCCAGGTGCTCGACCTGCGCGACGAGTTCTCCGATGAGTTCCTGACCAAAGCCATCGCCGCAAACTCCATGTACGAGAATAAGTATCCGCTGCTCTCCGCCCTGTCTCGCCCGCTGCTTGCCAAGAAGCTTGTTGAGGTCGCCCACGAGTTTGGCGCGACCTACGTCGCCCACGGCTGCACTGGCAAAGGTAACGATCAGGTCCGTTTTGAGGCCGCCGTCAAGGCCCTCGACCCCGAGCTCAAGGTTATCGCCCCGGTTCGCGAGTGGGACCTGAAGTGCCGTCCCGACGAGGTCGCCTATGCCCACGCCCACAACGTGCCGGTTCCCGAGGGTGCCAACGACAACCCCTACTCCATCGACGACAACCTGTGGGGTCGCGCCATCGAGTGCGGTCACCTGGAGGACCCTTGGAATGAGCCGCTCGATGACGCTTGGGTTATGACCAAGAACCCCGAGGACACGCCTGACACCCCGACCTATACCGAGATCGAGTTTGAGGCCGGCAAGCCTGTCGCCGTCGACGGCAAGAAGATGAAGCTCTCCGAGATCGTCATCGCCCTCAACAAGATTTCGGGCGACAACGGCTTTGGCCGTCTTGACCTGGTCGAGGATCGTCTGGTGGGCCTCAAGAGCCGCGAGTGCTATGAGGTTCCCGGCGCCCTGACGCTCATCACCGCCCACAAGGCGCTCGAGGACATCTGCGTCGAGGGCGACCTGCTCAAGACCAAGATCAAGCTCGAGCAGGATTGGGCCACCGCCGTGTACAACGGCCAGTGGTACAGCCCGCTCAAGAACGCGCTCGACGCCTTTATGGCCGATACCCAGAAGTTCGTGACCGGCACTGTCCGTCTGAAGTTCTTTAAGGGCAACTGCCATGTCGTCGGCCGCAAGAGTCCCTTCAGCCTCTACGACTACGGCCTGGCTACCTACGACCGCGACACCACGTTTGACGAGAAGGCCAGCGCCGGCTTTATCGAGATCGATACGCTGTCGCTCAAGACGTGGGCAAAGGTCCAGGGCCCCAGCTCTGCTGCTGCCCAGGCCTAGCGCCTCCTTCCCTTGGTATCCGCGCGGCCCATCCGCGTGATACATAACGGGCGCACGGGGTCCCTACCTTTCGTTATGCTTGCTGACACTTCTTAACATCGGTGGCCCCTACGTTCCGCCCGCATATATGATGCCGCGACTGCGGCTGAGTCCGAGCCCCGCCGGGGTTGTCCGGCGGGGCTCCTTCTATCAATTTGGCGGCTCTGCACCTAT
>CABTZA010000114.1 GCA_902489225.1 uncultured Collinsella sp. | reverse complement strand
TGCGTTTGTCGCGGCACAGCGGCCCCTTGCGCTCGTAGCAGGTGTCCTCGCGGCCGGCCTGAGCATTCTGGTCGGCGTACTTGTTAAAGTCCACGCCGGCGATGGCACGGGCAACCTCGGCGGCATCGGCGATGGCCTCGACCACGGTGGCAGGACCGCGACGGCAGTCGCCCGCAGCCCAGACGCCCTCGACGCCGGTGGAGGTGGCGGCAAGGCGGCCGCGACGGTCGTGCTCGACGCCCGCGGCATCGTACAGGCTGGCGTCGATGCCCTCGCCCACGGCGCAGATCACCGTGGTGGCGGGAAGCTCGACGGTCTCGCCCGTGGCGACGGGGCTGCGACGGCCGCTTGCATCCGGCTCGCCAAGCTCCATAACATCGCAGGTCAGCACGGCGCCGTTGAGTGCCTTGGGCGCCAGCAGCTCGCAGAACTCAACGCCGTCGGCAAGAGCAAGATCAAGCTCTTCCTCGTCGGCGGGCATCTGCTTCTTGGTGCGGCGATACACCAGGCGCACGTTCTTCACACCAGCCAGGCGCTTGGCCACGCGGGCAGCATCCATGGCGGTGTTGCCGGCGCCGATGACCACGACGTCCTCGCCCAGCTCGAGCTTCTCGCCCTTCTTGGCGGTCTCGAGGAACTCCAGCACGTCGAGCTCGGCACCCTCGCCCAAGCCCGCAGAGCCGGGCATCCAGGCACCGGTGGCCACGACCACGTCGGTAAAGCCCTGGGCCTTGAGCTCTTCAATGGAATCCACGCGAGCGTTGAGCTGCACCTTGGCGCCAAAGGTCAGGCAGAGCTCGGCATCGTGGGAGATATCGTCGCTCGCAATACGGAACTCGGGGATCACGTGGCGGACCACGCCGCCGAGCGAATCGCGGGCCTCAAAGATAGTGACGGGCACGCCGGCACGCGTCAGGAAGAACGCCGTCGCCAGACCGGCCGGGCCGCCACCGATAACGGCAACGTTGTGCTCGCCGTCGTTGGCAATGGCCTGGGCGCGCAGCTTGGGCAGCACGGCGGTCATGGCCTCGCGGGCAGCCTTGAGCTTGCTGGCGCGAATCTGGGCACCCTCGGGCTCGTAGAACGCACGCTCGCAAGCGCGGCCGCAGGGATGCGGGCAGATGGTGCCGGTGATAAACGGCAGGGCGTTGCGCTCGATGATGATGTTGAGCGCGTCCTCGAAGCGGCCCTCGTCAACAGCCGCCAGATAGGCGGGAATATCCTGCTGGATGGGACAGCTCGTGCGGCACGGCGTGGTAAAGCAGTCGGAAAGCGGGCTCTTGCCGGCGACCTTGCGGTCGGGCAGCGGGCGCAGCGGCTTCTTGTAGAGCGGGTTGGTGAGCGAGTCGGTCTGAATCGCGGTCACGGCCTCGAGCGAGACGCCCGCAAACGGCTTGCCATCCAGGTCGGTAAACTCGCCGGCCATCTGGCTAAAGCGCTCGTAGCCACCGGGCTTGAGCACGTCGGTCGCCAGGGTGACGGGCCAAATGCCGGCATCGTACAGGGCGCGGATGTTGTAGACCGTGGCACCGCCGGAGTAGCTTATGCGCAGTTTGCCATCAAACTGCTCGGTAATGCGGCGGGCAGCCTCGATGGTCAGCGAGAACAGCGAACGGCCGGACATGTACATCTCGGTGGAGGGCAGCTCGTTCCTCGTCACGTCGACGGGGAACGTGTTGGTCAGCTTGACGCCAAACTCCAGGCCGCGCTCGGCGCACAGGGCAATCAGGCGCTCGAACATGGGCACGGCGTCGGCCCACTGCAGGTCCTCGCGGAAGTGCGTATCGTCGAAGACGATGTAGTCAAAGCCCAGCTCGTTGAGGCGCTGGCGGGCAAACTCATAGCCCAGCAGCGTGGGGTTGCACTTGATGTAGGTGTTGAGGCCCTTCTCGGTGATCAGATAGGTCGCGATGCGCTCGATCTCCGCCGGCGGGCAGCCGTGCAGGGTGGACTCGGTGATGGAGTTGGAAACGCGTGCCGGGATGGACTCGACAAACGCGGCGTCGACATGCTCAAACTTGTCCAGGTTGGCGAGCGCCCATGCGCGGCACTCGTTCCAGACGTCGGAGCCGCTGGCGTCCTTCATGCCCTCAATGTACGCATCGACCTTGGGGCTCTTGATGCCCTCGAGGTCATAACCCACGGACATGTTGAAGACAAAACCATCCGGGCTGCCCAGGCCGTACTCGCGAGCGATCAGGTGGCAGGCAAACCATGCCTTCACGTACTCGGCAAAGGCCTGCGGAACCTCGAGCTCGGTCGACCACTCGCAGTTGTAGCACTCGTCCTGCGCCACGATGCAGGGCTTGTTCACACACTTGGAGAGCTCCTCGCCGTCCATAACCTGAACGGTCTTGAGCTCAAAGAAGCGGGAACCGGCCACGTAGGATGCCACGATGTTCTGGGCCAGCTGCGTGTTGGGGCCGGCGGCCGGGCCAAACGGAGTCTCGATGCGCTCGTCAAAAATGGGAAGCGCGCCCTCCTGGTTGGTCGTGACCATCTTGCGCACGCCAAAGACGGCGCCCTGGGTCTTGTGCTCCTCGATGATCCAGTTCATCAGCTGCGAAAACGGGATCGGCCTCATGATGTCGCTCATAATGAGCTCCTCTCTGTAACGCCCGGCGAGACCGCGCGGCGGGCGCAAATACGGTGTAGCGCTAGCACAGCGCCGGCGACCCCGCGGAGGTCGCCTATACGCGCGTCGGATGCGGCGAAACATCCGACGCGCGCGAATCTACTTGTAATTAGTAGGCGCGATCGTTGAGCGTGCTCCAGAGCTTCTTGGACTCGGCCATGGTCCACGCGTTGATCTTGTCCTCATCGATACCGACAAACTCGCGATCCTTGTACAAGACGCGGCCGTTGATGATGGTGGTACGGCAGTTTTTGCCCATCATGCCAAAGAGCATGTGGCCGTCGATGTTCTCCTCGCTCAGCGGCGTAAAGGGCTTGTAGTCCATGACGATGACGTCGGCGGCAGCGCCGGGCTCAAGCACACCGAGCTTGCGATCGAAGTACTTGCTCGCCATCTTGGCGTTGTTCTCAAACAGCATCGTCATGGCCTCGCACCAGCCCACGTTGGGCATGGCGGCGTTGTGGCGCTGAATGATCAGGAAGACCTTGAGGCTCTCGAGCATATCGTGGGTGTAGGCGTCGGTGCCCATGCACACGGGGATGCCGCGGCGGAAGAACTCGAGCACGGGGGCGCAGCCCACGGCGTTTCCCATATTGGATTCGGGGTTGTTGACCAGCCAGGTGCCGGACTCCTTGACGATATCCATCTCGGCAGGCGTCACGTGGATGCAGTGGCCGAGCATGGTGTCGGGACCCAGCAGGTTGTGCTGCAGCAGGCGCTCGACGGGGCTGATACCACCGCGGTTGAGGCGGGAATCCCACACGTCGTTCATGCCCTCGCACACATGGATGTGGAAGCCGGTCAGACCGTTGTTGGCCTCGGCCATCTTATCCATGGTCTCGTCCGACAGTGTAAAGGTGGCGTGACCGCCAAACATTGCGGCGATCATGTGGTTATCGTTATCGCGACGCTCCTTGGCGGCCCACTGGGCAAACTCGGCGTTCTCGGCAATAGCCTGATCGCACTTTTCCTGGCCACGGCGGTCGGAAACCTCGTAGCACAGGCACGAACGCATGCCCAGCTCCTGAGCGGCGTCCTTAATGGTAAAGAGGCTGCCCGGGATCTCGCAGAAGCTTGCATGGTGATCGAAGATCGTGGTGACGCCATCGCGGATGGAGTCCAGAATCGTGGCGTAGGCGCTTGCCTTGGTGCCGTCGAGCGTCAGGTTGTCGTCAATCTTCCACCACTGCTGCTCAAGATTTTCCAGGAAGTTGGTGGGGTTGCAGCCCTTAATGGCAAGGCCGCGGGCCAGACCCGAGTAGATGTGGGTGTGGCAGTTGATAAGTCCGGGCATGATGAGGTTGCCCTGGGCGTCGACGTACTCGGCATCCGGGTACTTGGCCTTGAGCTCGCGCTCGGGGCCCACTTCGACGATCGTATCTCCGTCAATAGCGACTGCACCGTTGGGAATGAACGGAGTCTGAGCGTTGCGGGTAAAGACGGAACCGTTAGCGACCAGAAGCATAAATGCTCCCTTCAACATCAGAGGCGGGGTTTGACACCTCTGACATGGCGGAAGTGCGAAGCGCCGGCCTACACCGGAAACGGGCCCTCTCCCGTCAACGCTTCACCAAAGGGACAAACCCTTTGAAGTGCGGCTTGGCGCCGCATGACGTCGGCGGACGAGGCGATGCGTCCGCCGACGAATAGCACCGAATTGGCTACTTCTTGCTCTCGGGCAAGACCAGATCCACGGCAGCGTCCTTGGCAGCATCGATGTGCTGAGCCACGACCGGCGTCTGTGGAAGAATCAGGTTAAGAACAATGGCCATGATGGCGGTAGGGGTTACGGCGTTGGAGCCGATGACGGTGGACACCCAGGTGGGCATACCCTCGCCGGCAAGGCAACCGCTGGCCATCCAGATACCCAGACCAAAGACGACGGAGGTACCGACGATGGTGGTGGTGCGCTGCGTGAGGCCCTCGCGGGTGAACATGCGCACGCCGTTCATGGTGATGGTGCCAAAGACGCCGACGGTCGCGCCGCCGATGACGGGCTGTGGGATAGCGGAAAGGACGGCAGAGAGCTGCGGGAACAGACCGGCGATGGCAAAGACGGCCGCGATGATCACAAAGACCCACTTGTTGACGACCTTGTTGGAGCAGATGATGCCCACGTTCTGGCCAAGGGCGCTGGTGGGAAGACCGCCCAGCAGGCCGCCGACCATAGAGGTGAGGCCCTGGGACACGATGGCGCCGGAGAGTTCGCGCTCGGTGGGCATACGGTCGATGGAGCCCAGGCAGGCGGCGGAGACGTCACCGATAACCTGGATGGCAACCATGGGGAACACGACGGCGAGGGTAATACAGACCTCGGGATCAAACTCGAGCGCGTAGGGCATGAGCTTGGGAAGGGCGAAGACCTGAGCGGTGGCGACGCTGGAGAAGTCGATCATGCCAAAGGGGATCGAAACGATCATGCCAACGATCATGCCAAAGAACACGGACCCCAGCTTGAGCGTGCCCTTGCCAAAGTTGGCGAGCGCAAAGACCACGGCGAAGGTGATAAGAGCGACGCACCAGGCCTGCGGGGTGCCCCACAGCGGCGTACCCATACCGCCGGCCATATACTTGACGGCCGTGGGATACAGCGAAACGCCGATGGAGAAGATGACCGTACCGGTCACGACGGGCGGGAACAGCCACTTAATCTTGCTGTAGGCCAGACCAAAGAGGACCGCGACGGCACCGCCGACAATCTCGCCGCCCAGCAGCGCACCAAAGCTAAAGCCCGAGGCACCCATGGCCTGCAGGGCCGGCAGGAACGCGAACGAAACGCCCATGACGATGGGCAGGCCGCCGCCGATGCGACGGAAGGGAGCGAAGGCTTGAAGGGCCGTGTCGATTGCCGAAAGAATGAGCGCAACCTGAATGATGTCGGTGCTCTGCTGGCTATTAAAGCCGTAGACGCCGGCCATGATGACCGCCGGGGTAATGATGCCGGCAAACGATGCCAGCACATGCTGAAGGGCACACGGAATCATTTCCGTAACGGGCGGCATGCCTTCGCGAGTGAACAGGGCTTCAGTGCCGTTCGTAACCGTCTCCTGGGCCATTTGACCACCAATCCTCGAAGTAGTTGTTTTCGCATCTAGCGCTCTATTGTGACGCAGTGCGGGGGTGAGGTTGTGCCTTCGTTGCATATCGTATTAAAGATTTTTCTCATTCTCAATAATAATTTTTTGTTATCAGACTATTCTT
>CABTZA010000113.1 GCA_902489225.1 uncultured Collinsella sp. | reverse complement strand
TCGGGGCGGGGGGCGGGGGGGCTCTCCCTGAAGGACCCCCCCCCCGCCCCGGCGGCCTCCCCGTCTTTTTTTCAAGGTTTGGCATGAAAAGGGAATGGGGGGCCCCCCTGTTGGGGGGGGGCACGTTTTTGTTATGGGGGATTCATTTGAGCCCCATAGTTGTGTTCACGTTCAGGAACATGGCGCCAATTGCCTTAGCTAAGTTCACGTTCGGGAACACAGCCGTCCGTGCCGCAAGACGGCCCGCCTACTCAAAGTATTGGAACTTGTTCGTCGAGGAGGCGAACGTGACGACGAAGCCTTCGCCGGGCTCGGATGCTGCGGTGACGTCGATGCCCATCTTGGAGCACAGGCGCGCCACCAGGTAGAGGCCAATACCCGTTGCACGCTTGGTGGTGCGGCCGTTGTCGCCGGTAAAGCCCTTCTCGAACACGCGCGGCAGGTCTGCCGCACACACGCCGCAGCCGTTGTCCGCGACGGTAAGCTCGATGCGCTCGCTTGCCAGACCCTCGTCCAGCAACGCACCCGAAAACACAATCTTTGCGCCGTCCTCACGCGCATATTTAATGCTGTTCTGAATGAGCTGGCCCAGAATAAACTCGAGCCACTTCTCGTCGGTAAAGACCTCGAAGTCGAGGTTCTCGCACACCGGGGCCACATGCGCCGCAATGAGCTCGCGCGCGTTGGCTTTAATCGCGCCCGTCACCAAGGTCTTAAGGTCCCAGCGGCGAATCAGGTAGTCGCGTTCCACGACTTCCGAGCGCGCGTAGTACAGCGCTTGATCGATATAGCGCTCCACGCGGGCAAGCTCGCGACCGAGGTCATCTACGCGCGACAGATCATCTTCGCTGCCGTCCAGGTTTTCCAAAATCAGATGGGCTGCCGCCAGAGGCAGCTTGGCCTCGTGGACCCAGCTCTCGATATAGTCGCGATAGTCATCGGTCTGACGCCGGCCTTCGGCAACCTCGTCGCATGCCGCCTTGCCCACCCGGCGCAAGACCTCGTACTCGAGCTCGCCCTCGGCATAGGTCGGGCATTGCACCATCTCCTGCACCCATGCGGGACTCTCGAGCTCCTCTGCCGCGCGCTCCAGCTGGCGCAGAAAACGACGACGGCGCGCGTACTCGATCACGATGCCGAGCATACCAAAGATAAAGGACACGCCGACCGCCACGACCACGATAGAAACGGGTGCGCCGGCGACCGTCAGCACAAAGCAGCTCAGCAGCACACCGCACGTCCACACGGTGACGGGAAGCAGCGCATCTTTAAAGAATTTGCCAAACGACATAGCCGGCCCCTAGACCGAATAGCCCTGGCCGCGATGCGTAGTCAAATACCCCTTGATGCCGATTTTTTCAAGCGTGGTGCGCAGGCGGTTGATGTTGACGGTGAGCGTATTGTCGTCCACAAAGGCGTCGGAGTCCCACAGGTCCTGCATGATGGCCGAGCGCGAAACAATCTTGCCCGCGCGGCTCAGAAGCAGCGAGAGGATACGCAGCTCGTTTTTGGTGAGCTCGGTGCTGGTGCCGGTTTGCGTGTTGGTGACCATGGAGCGTGCGAGGTCGAGCTCCAGTCCCTTGTGGACGAGCGTGCTGCGCTCGCCCGCCGCCGCGGTGCGACGCAGCAAGGCATTGATGCGCGCCACGAGCACACGGGCGCTATAGGGCTTGGGAACAAAGTCGTCCGCGCCGAGCGTCATGGCCATGACCTCGTCGATCTCGGTCGTGCGCGACGTGAGGACGATGATGGGAACCTCGGATTCGCGGCGAACCTCGTGGCAGATATGCTGGCCGTCCTTGACGGGAAGCGTCAGGTCGAGCAGCACCAGGTCGGGCGCGGCGGCGAGAATATCGCGCGAGACATGCTCAAACGATTCGCAGGCCTCGATTTCAAACCCGGCGCGGGCAAGGATGTCGATAAGTTCACGACGAATGGGCTCGTCGTCCTCAACGATATAGATTAGCGCCATGGATTCCGCCCCCCCCTCTTGGTTGTCTTGCCCCATTATGACCGCGGATCCGCAGATACGCGCCTCACGCGGCACCAAAGTGACAGAACTGTTCGCGAGTGGCAGAGGCTTGCCTCTCGCTCGCGACGAGCACGGGAATTAAATGAGTTTTTAATCCCCGTCCCAGAAACATCATTTAGCGGCGGGCACGGAGCTTTTCGTAGCCTTCGGCGAAGAAGGCGACCGTGGCGGCGTCGGAGTCGGCGGCGTCGGAGTCGGCGGCGGCAACCACACCGTGCTCGTCGCTCACCAGAAACAGCGCACCCTTGAGCTGCGCGGGAATGTCTACGCGCGTGACCGGGATGCCCTTGGTCTGGGCCAGCTGCTCGATGAGCGTCGCCGTGCCGCACAGGCACTCGTCCGCCGGCGCCACAAAGGCCAGCTCGCCGTTATCGACGGCGGCGAGCAGCTCGGGCGCCACGCCGGTTTCGTCGGCCTCGGAGCGGGCCTCGGCGGAGCGGGCACGTAGCGCCTTAGCCGACGTATCGGCCAGCGGCTCGTACTCGCCCACCGTCATGGCGGCGTTGCCATTGACGTCGATCACCAGCATGAGTACGCCGTCGTGCGCAGTGTAATCGCCCTCGGCAAGCGACCACTCAACGTGCTGTTTAGCCCAGCTGAGCATGTTATGGGTAAGCGGCTCGCCCTGCACCAGGCGCTCGGACAGTGCGCGAATGTGGCGGTTGAGCATGGGCACCTTTTTGTTGGACATGCGCCAACGGCAGACAAGCGCGGGCTTGTCGAGCGTGAACTTCTCGACCGCCTCCTGATTGGCGCAAAAGTCCTCGTACGCACGCTGATCCTCGGCATTGCCAAACAGCTCGGCATCATCAATCTGGGGCATGGTTGTACCTTTCGTGTTAGTCATTCCGTCCTCTTATACCAAAAAGACGGCCCTCCAAACGGAGCAGCCGTCTTTTGCAGAGATTATTTTGTCCCAGGGCGGAACTTAGTGACGGAAATGCCTGGCTCCGGTGAACACCATCGCGATGCCATGCTCATTGCAGGCCTGGATGCTCTCGTCGTCGCGCTTGGAGCCGCCGGGCTGAATGATGCAGGTCACGCCGTGCGCGGCAAGCACGTCGACGTTGTCGCGGAACGGGAAGAACGCGTCGCTTGCACAGGCAAAGCCGCCCTTCTCCACGCCCTCGCGCTCGCAGAAGTCCTCGGCGCGCTCGCAGGCCAGCAGTGCGGAGTCAACGCGGTTGGGCTGACCCGGACCCATGCCAATGCCGGCCTTGCCCTTGGAGATCAGGATGGCGTTGGACTTGACGCCCTTGCAGACCTTCCAGGCAAACTCGAGCTCGGCCATCTCGGCGTCGGTGGGCTTGCGGTCGGTGGGGAACGTAAAGGTCGCGGGGTCCTCGGTCACGTGGTCGACTTCCTGCACCAGCATGCCGCCGTCGACGGAGCGCAGCTCCACCTGGGCGCCGTGGTCCACGCCGCCGGTAGCCAACACGCGCAGGTTGGGGCGCTTGGCCATGCGCTCGAGCGCCTCGTCGGTGTAGCTCGGGGCGATGATGACCTCGACGAACTGCTTGTTCTGATCGGCAAAGTGCTCAACCAGCTCAAAGGGAACCTCGCGGTTGCAGGCGATGATGCCGCCAAAGGCGCTCTTGGGATCGCAGGCGAAGGCGCGATCGTAGGCGGCCGTGATGTCCTCGGCAACGGCGGAACCGCAGGGGTTTTGGTGCTTGAGGATCACGCAGGCCGGCTCGTCGAACTCGCGGACCAGGTTCCAGGCGGCGTCGGCATCCAGATAGTTGTTGTAGCTGAGCGGCTTGCCCTGGATCTGCTCGGAGCCCACGAGCGGGAACTGCGAGCTCGCGGTGTTCTCGCAGCCCTCGGCAAAGCGATAGACCGTGGCCTTCTGCTGCGGGTTCTCGCCATAGCGCAGGTCGTCGACCTTCTCCAGCGAAATCTCGAGCTTGGCAGAGGTGTCCGCCACGTCGCTTGCCTGGGCGGCAAGCCAACGGGAGATAGCCGTGTCGTAGGCGGCGGTGGTCTGGTAGACCTTCACCTGCAGGCGACGACGGGTGGAAAGCGTGGTGCAGCCACCGGTCTCGTGCATCTCGGCCAGGACGGCATCATAGTCGGCCGGGTCGGAGATGACAGTAACACTCGTGGCGTTCTTGGCGGCAGAGCGCAGCATGGAGGGACCGCCGATGTCGATGTGCTCGATGGCATCCGCGAAGGTGACCTCGGGATTAGCGACGGTCTTCTCGAACTCGTACAGGTTGACGACGACCAGATCGATCAGCTTAATACCGTGCTGAGCGGCCTCCTGCATGTGCTGCTCGGAATCGCGGCGGGCCAGCAGTGCGCCGTGAACCTTGGGGTGCAGGGTCTTAACGCGGCCGTCCATCATCTCGGGATAGCCCGTGAACTCCTCGATGGGGGTTACGGGAACGCCCGCATCCTCGATGGCACGAGCCGTGCCGCCCGTAGAGATGATCTCGACGCCAAAGTCATCGACCAGCGTCCGTGCGAAATCGACGACGCCCGTCTTATCGGTAACCGAGATCAACGCGCGTGCGATCTTCACATCAGATCCCATGCAGTCCTCCTGTCTGGTACGCCGCCGTGCTCTGTGAGTCGGTGATACGTCGATCTGCAGCGCTCGCGCAGCGGCATTGAAAATACTGATTCAATGTAGCGCATCGAGCGCGACGATGCACCCCGCAACGCACGGCTGTGCAGAAAAAGCTTCGAGCGGGGGGGTTGCAGGAGCGCCGCTGGGCACGGTGAGTTCATGGAACACAGGGGCACCATAATTAGATGCCAATGGCGTGGTAGAACTGTGCTCGATATGCATCCGCAAAAGAAAGAGGCACCATGGTCTCGCGGGTTCTCTACCGACCGTTTGATACCGAAGACTTCGACGCCATCGCGCTGATTCTGCAGCAGCTTTGGCATAACAATTCGGATAACGATGAGTACAACCGCCTTGAGGCCGCGTGCGACCTCGCCTATTGCCTTTCGTCGTCGACATTTTCACAGGTTGCCGTAATCGACGGTCAGGCGCGTGGCATTTCGCTCGCGCGTGCGGGACAGAGCTCCGGCGCCACTATCAACGAGCATTGGATGGATACCGAACGCGCGCTGCTATCGCAGATGCGTGAGCTGGAGCCCGATGCGTGCGCCGAGTATCTCTCGTTTGTGCGCGCAACCATCCGAACCAACAACCGCCTGCTCGAAAGCAGCCCGTTGCCGCACGACAACGAGGTCACGCTGCTTGCCGTGGATCGCGATGTCCATGGCCTGGGCGTTGGCACGGTTCTGCTCGATGCCGCCGTCTCGCACCTGTCCTCGCTTGGAGCGACGAGGGCGCACCTGTACACCGACTCCAACTGCTCGTGGAAGTTCTACGAGCTGCACGGCTTTAAGCGCACGGCCACGCACCGCGCCAACCGCGAAGAGCGCCGTCACGACATGCCGCGCGAAAGCTTCCTCTACGAACTGGACCTAACCGTCTAGGCCCAGCAGCCATACCTAGTCGTTGGGTGTTCCTATAGTTTTGTCAACCGTCGGGGCTACTCCCGGTAGGGCACCCGGTCGCGCATCACGGCGTATATCGCCCTGAGCCGCTTCCTCGCGACGGCTTTGAGCGCCCGCCCGTGCCCCATGCCCCGTGCCCTGCAGGCCCGGTAGTACTCGCCGTAGCGCCCCGAGGACCTCACCAGGCTGTTGCACGAGAAGATCAGCAGGGACTTGAGCCTCGCGTCGCCGCGCCTGGACGCCCTGACCGACCTCACCGACGTGCCGGAGCTCCTTACCCTCGGGGCTATGCCGCAGTACGAGGCCAGGTGGTCGTGGTCCGGGAACCTCCCGATGTCGACCGACACCGCGAGCTGCGCCGCGGTCCTCGGGCCGATGCCGGGCACGGTGAGCAGGCACGCGTAGGTCTCGTCGCCCTCGAGCAGCGCCGCCGTCTCGGCCTCGAGGGCCCCGGCCTCGTCGA
>CABTZA010000112.1 GCA_902489225.1 uncultured Collinsella sp. | reverse complement strand
TGGCGCTTGTACTCGTGGATACGCTTGACCTGAACATCGATGATCGCGTTGGAGGGGATCGTCACGCCCTGTTCGAGCGCCATAAACTCGCGCATGATGGTTTTGGCTTCGGCCTTGGTGGCGGCCAAGCGCTCAAGAATGCTCTTATCGTCGGCGAAGTCGGCGAGCTTGCTCAGGTCGCCGGTGCTGCGCCAATCGGTACCGATCACATCGTCGAGCAGGCTGGCAAGCGCGGGGTTGGCTCCCTGGATCCAGCGGCGGAAGGTGATGCCGTTGGTCTTATTGGAGAACTTCTCGGGGTAGATCTCGTAGAACGGATGAAGCTCGGTGTCCTCCAGGATCTTGGTGTGGAGGGCGGCTACGCCGTTGATGGAGAAGCCAAAGTGGATGTCCATGTGGGCCATGTGGACGGTATCGTGTTCGTCGATGATGGCGACGCGCGGGTCATCGTGCTCGGCCTTCGCGATCTCATCGAGCTTGACGATAATGTCGGCGATGGCAGGGGAGACCTTCTGCAGGCTGGTGAGCGGCCACTTTTCGAGCGCCTCGGCAAGAATCGTGTGGTTAGTGTAGGCGACCATGGAGCGTACGATGGTCACGGCCTCGTCAAACTCGATGTCGTGCTTGGTGGTGAGCAAGCGAATGAGCTCGGGGATGACCATGGTGGGGTGCGTATCGTTAATCTGGACCACGGCGTAGTCGGCCAGATCGTGCAGGTTGCTGCCGCGCTCGATGGCCTCGTCGATCAGGAGCTGGGCGGCGTTGCTCACCATGAAGTATTCCTGGTAGATGCGAAGCAGGCGGCCCTGCTCGTCAGAATCGTCGGGGTAGAGGAACAAGGTGAGGTTCTTGGCGATCTCGGTCTTGTCGAAGTCGATGGAGCTGCCGGGTACCAGGCCGTCGTCGACACTCGCCAGGTCGAACAGGCGCAGGCGATTCTTGGCGGGCTGGCCATAGCCAGGCACGTCGATGTTGACGAGCTTGGAGGTGACGGCAAAGTCGCCGAACTCAACAGTGTAGGAGCGGTCGTCATCGATCAGGATATCCTGCTCGCCGAGCCACTCGTCGGGGACGGCCTTCTGCTGATTGTCGACAAAGCGCTGGCGGAACAGGCCGTAGTGGTAGTTGAGGCCCACGCCGTCGCCGGTCAGGCCCAGCGTGGCGATGGAATCCAGGAAGCACGCGGCCAGGCGGCCCAGGCCGCCGTTGCCGAGCGACGGTTCGACCTCAAACTCCTCAATCTTATTGAGGTCGTGGCCCGCGGCGGTGAGCTGGTCCTTAACCTCGCTATAGATACCGAGGTCGATCATGTTGTTGATGAGCAGCTTGCCGATCAAGAATTCGGCGGAGATGTAATAAAGCTTTTTCTTGCCATTGTTGAGCGGGCAGGCGGCTGAGCGCTTCTGCACGAGCTTAACAAGCAGTTTGTAAATGCGACGGTCATCGAGCTGCTCGAGCGAGATGCCAAAAGACTGCTCGGCAAGTTCTGCGAGATCGATACGGGGCATGTTTCCTCCTGTAATGGGTTGATTACATGTCTGCAATTCATAAGAAGCCCGCGCGAGGGGATTGGGGTGGCCTCGCGCGGGTAAGCAAGCGCGTCCGCACGGTGTGGTGGGTTCGGGCGCGGTGGCTCCTATTGGGGAAGCTCGATTTCGGCTTCCGACGGGATACGGAAGTAGGTCTCGGTCCAGTCGGTAAGCTTGTGCTCGAGCTCGCGGGTGATGGCACCATCGAGCATGCGCCAGGCCCAGTTGCCGCCTAGGGTGGCGGGGGTGTTGATACGCGCCTCGTTGCCCAGATTGAGCAGGTCCTGCATGGTGTAAATGCAGGTATCGCTCACGCTGGCGGCGATGGTTCGGTTGAGCGCGTCGGCTATGGACTCGCCTGCCTGCTGGTGGGTGTACAGGGCTGCCTGCTCGCGCTGACGCGGAGTGGCCGTACCCTCGAACCAACCGCGCGCCGTCTCGTTGTCGTGCGTGCCTACATAGGCGACGGTATTGGCGATATAGTTATGCGGCAGGTAATACGAGTTGGTGCCCTCAAAGGCAAACTGCAAGATCTTCATGCCGGGGAAGCCCGAGGTGTCGCGCATATCGATGACGCCGGGGGTGAGGAAGCCCAGGTCCTCGGCGATGATGGGCAGCGTGTCGAGTTTTTTCTCGAGCGTCTTGAAGAACTTGAGGCCGGGACCCTGCGTCCACGAACCGTAGGACGAATCGGGCGAGGAGAACGGCACCTCCCAATAGGCCTCGAAGCCGCGGAAGTGATCCAGGCGGATGACGTCGTACATGTCGAGGGCGGCGCGAATGCGGCCCTCCCACCAGGAGAAGCCGTCGGACTCCATGGCGTCCCAGTCGTAGATGGGGTTGCCCCAGTACTGGCCGGTGGCCGAGAACTGGTCGGGCGGCGTGCCGGCGACGCTCACCGGATTGCCGGCGGCGTCGATCTTAAAGAGCTCAGGCGTCGCCCACATCTCGACGGAGTCACGCGAGACATAGATGGGCAGGTCGCCGATGATGAGAATGTCGCGCTCGTTGGCATAGGCCTTGAGGCGGCTCCATTGGCGATCGAAGAAGTACTGCGTCATCTGGTGGTAGAGCATACGCTCCGGATGGTCGGCGCAGACCTTGGCGGAAGCCTCGCCGCGGGTGCGGAGCTCCGCGGGCCACTCCCAAAACGCCTTGAGACCGCACTCCTCTTTGACGGTCATGAACTCACAGTAGGGGATGAGCCAGTCCTCGTTGGCCTGGATAAAGTCATCGAAATCGGCCGGCTTGTCGGCAGCAAAGCGCTCAGCGGCGCGGTCGAGAATCTGACGACGGCCGTCAAAGATAGCACCGTAGTCGACGTTACTGGGGTCGGATCCCAGATACACGCCATCGATATCGCGCTGCTCCAGATACCCTGCCTCGATAAACTCGGCAAAGTCGATAAAGTTGGGGTTTCCTGCGCGGGCCGAGAACGACTGATAGGGCGAATCGCCATAGCTGGTCGTCGTAAGGGGCAGAATCTGCCAGTAATGTTGTTTGCACGAGGCGAGAAAATCGACGAAGTCGTAGGCATTCCAGCCAAAGCCGCCGATTCCGTATGGTCCGGGCAGAGATGAGACGGGCATGAGGACGCCGCTTGCACGCTCCATGAATGCGCTCACCAACCTTCTTGTTGTGGGGTCGGCCTGCCGATGGGTGCGCAGTCCGCCTCCGATGTTCTGATTCGATACGCCTATTGTAAAACATGTTGTTTAAACATGTACAGGCAAGATAAAAAAGTTGGTCGATTTTCGGCGAATGGTTACATGCCATGAAAAAAGCCCCGACCTCACAACGTGAGATCGGGGCAAGAGCGGTATGTAGGTTTTTGCTACTCGGCGTCGGCGAAGCCGTTGGGGTTGTGGCTCTGCCAGTTCCAGCTATCGCGGCACATGTCCGCGATGTCGTACTGGGCCTTCCAGCCCATCATGCGCTCGGCCTTGGAGGCATCGCACCAGTTGGCAGCGATGTCGCCGGCGCGGCGCTCGCGGATCACATAGGGCAGCTCCTTGCCACAAGCCTTGGAGAAGGCGGCGACGACCTCGAGTACCGAGGTGCCGGTGCCGGTGCCCAGGTTAAAGATCTCGACGCCGGTTTTGCCGTTCATCCAGTTAAGGGCGGCAACGTGACCAGAGGCCAGATCGCACACGTGGATGTAGTCACGCACGCCGGTGCCGTCGGGGGTGGGGTAGTCGTTGCCAAAGACCTGAACGGCCTCGAGCTTGCCCACGGCGACCTGGGCGACATAAGGCACCAGGTTGTTGGGGATGCCCTTGGGGTCCTCGCCGATCAGGCCCGACGGATGGGCGCCGATGGGATTGAAATAACGGAGTAACACGACGTCCCACTCGGGGTCGGCGGTGTGGACGTCCATAAGGATCTGCTCGATCATCCACTTGGTCCAACCATAGGGGTTGGTCGCGGGCTTCTTAGGATCCTCCTCGGTGACGGGCGGGTTGTCCGGGTCGCCGTAGACGGTCGAGGAGCTCGAGAAGATGATGGACTTGCAGCCATGGTTGCGCATGACGTCGATGAGCACCAGGGTGTTCTCGATGTTGTTGTGGTAGTACTCGACGGGCTTGCTCACCGACTCGCCGACGGCCTTAAAGCCGGCAAAGTGGATGACGCGGTCGATCTGATGGGTATCGAAGATCTTGTTCATCGCATCGCGGTCGAGCACGTTGGCCTCGTAGAAGGTGAGGTTCTTGGCGGCCTCGTCGCCCACGATGGTCTTGACGCGGTCGACGGCGACGGCGCTGGAGTTGGAGAGATCATCGACGATGACGACCTGGTAGCCACCCTCGAGCAGCTGAACGACGGTGTGCGAGCCGATAAAGCCGGCGCCACCGGTAACGAGGACACAGGTGTCTTTGGGGTCGAGTGCTTTGGACATGTAGTCTCCTATCGAATCAGGAACACTTCTTCAGGGGAGTATAGCGCAGGCAGGGACGCCCAAATCGTGCGCTGTAGGAAAAGCAGAGGATTGTGCTAACGTACTCATAGAAGAGCTTGCGTACGCATAACCTGATCTTTGGCATTTGCTTACGAGCCGCTGACCTTGCAGTTTCCTGCCGTTCGTGGAAATCGTTGGGACGCGCCATATGTACGCTAATATGTATGAGTTGAGCGACATATAAATAAGCATGTAACGGAGTACATATGTCACCAAACAGCGATTCCATCCTTTCCCAGGAGCTCTCGCGCCGCACTGCCCTCAAGGCCCTGTTCGGCGCCGCTTCTGCGGCAGTTCTTTTTGGCCTGCCCGCTCGCGCCCATGCGGCGGAGGCTTCCAAAGAAACCACCGATAAACTGAATGCCGCCCAGGCCCAGCTCGACGAGGTTCAGGCCCAGCTCGACAGCATCGCAAATGAGTATGCGGCGCTGGCCAACAAGAATGCCCAGACCCTCAACGACATCGAGAATGTCCAGGGCAAGATTGACGACACGCAGGCCCAGATCGATGAAAAGAAGGCCGAGCTCAAGAAGAAGCGCAACGACCTTTCCGATCGCGTGGCCGCCAGCTACAAGTCCGGCGGCACGAACATCCTGTCGCTGCTGCTGGCCTCTGGCTCGTTTGAGGAACTCGTCGCCAACGCGCATTACGTTGAGAAGATCAACAAGAGCGACCGCGACGCCATCGAGGACATTCAGACCATCCAGGAAGAGCTCGATGCGCAAAAGACCGAGCTCGAGTCGCAGAAGGCCGACTTAGAGAAGCTCAAGGACCAGCAGACTGCCCAGATGCAGGACATGCAGGCCAAGCAGCAAGAAGTCCAGACCGTGCTGAACGGTCTTTCCGACGACGTCAAGGAGCTCATGGCTCAGCGCGATTCCGAGATCCTCGCTGCCGCCCAGGCTGAGGAGGCCGCTAGGAAGGCTGCCGCTGCCGCGGCTGCCGCGAACAAGAACAATTCCTACTCGGGTGGTTCGAGCTCGGGTGGTGGATCGTACGCGCCCGGAACTCCGCAGCAGAATGCCGGCTCGGGCAAGCAGCAGGCTGTCGTCAACGCGTGCTACTCCACGCCTTCGCCGGGTCAGAACTGGTGCGCGGCGTGGGTCACCAATGTCTTCCGTAACGCCGGCGTTGGCTACTTTGGAGGCAATGCGTGCGACATGTTTAACGCCTGGTGCTATAGCTCCGACCGCTCGGCGCTGCAGGTGGGCATGATCGTGGCCGACTCATCGCATAGCGGCACGGGTGCTCCGGGCCTTATCTACGGTCATGTGGGTATCTACGTTGGCGGCGGCATCGTTATGAGCAACGAGGGCGCCATTACGTCTAAGTCGCTTGACTCGTTTATTAGCTTCTATGGCACTGGCTCTGGCGTGCGTTGGGGCTGGCTCGGCGGTATTGCGCTGTCGTAGCTGCGGCTTGGTCCGGGACAGTCCGAGAGGCATAAGGGTGCCTGCTCGGGCAGTCCTGCTCGCACGGAGAGCACATTAAGTGCTCTCC
>CABTZA010000111.1 GCA_902489225.1 uncultured Collinsella sp. | reverse complement strand
GCTCTGGCACGTCATGTTGCTCGTCGTACTGCCGGCCGCGATGTGCACGTTTGCGTCGGCCCCTCGCGTGATGAACTCGAGGTTTTGATCGATAAGGCCGATGTTGTTGTCGATGCCATTTTTGGTACCGGTTTTCACGGGAATCTGCGTGCGCCGTTCTCCATCTGGATTCCTACGGTCAATGAATGCGCCGACTGTGTCGTATCCATTGATGTCCCCTCGGGCCTGAATGCCGAGACGGGCGTTGTTGATGACGACTGCATTCGTGCCGAGCATACGGTGACGATGATTGCGCCCAAGATTGGTTTGTATAGCGCCGATGGCCCTGAGTATGCTGGCGATTTGATCTGCGGCAATCTTTACGACCGTCTTGACGAGGTCATCGATGATGTCGACCACGCCGCCGAGATTGTCGAGCCCGGTGACTTAGTTGATTACTTTGCTCCACTACCTACGAATATCGATAAGTATTCCCGTGGCTCTGTGCTTATTGTCGCCGGATCTGCGCAATATCCTGGTGCTGCCATTATGGCGGCCAAGTCTGCAGCTCGCGCGGGTGCTGGTTACGTGGCAGTCGCGGCTCCTGACGCCTGCGCCAATCTTATTCGCATGGCACTTCCTTCGATTCCCGTCTTTGCTATTCCGTCTGATTCCCGCGGCTCCTTTGGCGCCGCTGCGCGCATGACGGTGTGCGAGATTGCAAAGAAGTACGGCTGCGTACTGTGCGGTCCCGGTATGACGACATCTGCCGGCGCTATGCAGGTGGTTTCGGGCTTGCTCGAGCTTGATGTGCCGCTTATTTTGGACGCCGATGCACTCAACTGCCTTGCTAAGATTGCCATTGACGGTATTGATAGTAATCCCGAGATGTATCGTCGCGAGCAGCCGTTGGTTATGACGCCGCACTATCGTGAGCTTTCGCGTCTGGTTGCCGGTGACGAGGTGAACGACCTTGGTACCGCGATTGCGGCCGCGCAGAAGGTTGTCTGGGCTGCAGGCTCCGACAATCTGGTGGTCATTGCCAAGGGGCCGACGACGGCTATCTGTGGCGTTGAGCGTGTGTTGCTGCCGCTCTCGGGTCCGGCTTCTCTAGCAACTGCCGGTTCGGGTGATGTTCTCGCGGGTATTTTGGCCGGCACGCTTGCCACCATGCGCGACGAGATGGATCGTTGGGAGTTGCTGTATTCGTACGCCGTCGCACTTCACAGCTACGCCGGTTTTGCCGCGGCGACGGAGTATGGTGAGAAGAGCGTTATCGCGACCGATCTTATCGACTTGATCGGTCCTGCCATGGAGCTGGCGGCAAAGGATGCGCTCGAAGATCTGGGAATCATGGACGAAGGGTCGGATGACTAATCATGAATAAAGCCGATTTGACGCGCTGGTCCTGGGTCGAGATCGACCGTGGGGCGCTCCGTCGTAACACGAGGGCCTACAAGAACTTGCTGAATCCACGTCAGCGCCTGTGCTGCGTGGTCAAGGCCGATGCTTATGGCCATGGAGCTGTTGAGTGCGCCAAGATCATGTATTCGGCCGGTGCCGACATGTTTGCCGTGGCGACGGTTAACGAGGGCGTTGAGCTCCGACAGGGCGGGATTACGAAACCCATCCTCATCCTAAGCGAGCCGCCTATCGAGGCCATTCCGACGTTGCTCGAGTTTGATATCATGCCCTCGGTCTATACGTCTGACTTTGCTCTTGCGTATGGCGAATGTGCCGTCGCGGCGGGCAAAGTGGGCAAGTATCATCTCGCCATCGAGACGGGCATGAATCGTATCGGCGTTCACTACACGCAGGTGCTCGACTTTGTCCGCGGTATAAATTTCCATCGCGGTATTCAGTGCGACGGCGTATTTACGCACTTCGCCACGGCCGATGAACCTTCGGGCTGGGACTACAAACTGCAGTGTCAGCGCTTTACCGAGGCCGTTCAGGCCATTAAGGATGCGGGCTTTGAGTGCGGTATCGTGCACTGCGCCAACACGCCGTCCTCGATGCTCGACCCTTCGATGCATTTTGATATGATTCGCGCCGGCGTTGGCTTGTATGGAATGCAGCCGTGCGAGCTGAGTGGCCGCGTGATGCAGCTTGATCCCGTTATGAGCGTCCATGCGCGTGTGACGCGCGTGGCACACCCTGCGATGGGTGAGGGCGTGGGCTACGGTTTTACCTACCGCGTACCGCGTACGCGCGTTCAGATCTGCACGCTGCCGATCGGTTATGCCGATGGCCTATCGCGTACGCTTTCCAATCGTATGGATGTGCTGTATCGCGGCGAGCGCGTGCATCAGGTTGGCAATATCTGCATGGACCAGTTTATGGTCGCCATTCAGTCCAACCCGGCACACGAGATTCCCGAGGCCGAGTATGGTGACGAGATGATTATTGTCGGCCGCGATGGCGATGCCGAGATCACTATGGACGAGATGGCCCGACTGCGCGGAACGATTAACTACGAGGTCGCCTGCGGCTTTGGCATGCGTCTCGACAAGGTCTACGTGTAGGAGCCGCTATGGGCGTCATGCACATCCCCGGCCATACCCATCAGGCACCACGTGAGGTCGCACTCGAGGAAATTGAGGCCGTTCTGGGCGATTGTCACCTCTGCCAGCTCTACCAGTCGCGTCACAATATCGTGTTTGGCGTGGGAAACCCCCGCGCTCGTGTGATGTTTATTGGCGAGGCGCCGGGCCGCAATGAGGATTTGCAGGGCGAGCCCTTTGTGGGGGCGGCAGGCGAGGACCTCAACGGCATTTTGTCGCTGGCGGGGCTCAAACGCGAAGACGTCTACATTGCCAACGTGCTTAAGTGCCGCCCGCCGGGAAACCGCAATCCACGTCCCGAGGAAGTGCTGGCTTGCTCGCCGTTTTTGCGTGAGCAGATTCGAAGCATCTGGCCCGATATTATCGTGACGCTCGGCAACCCCGCGACGCACTTTGTGCTTAAGACCGAGATTGGCATTACTAAGCTGCGCGGCAGGTTCCACCAGATGGGGCATTTTGTAGTAATGCCCACGTTCCATCCGGCAGCAGCGCTACGCAATCCGGCGTGGCAGGAACTGCTGGAGGAAGACTTTAAGATGCTGGGCGACTATCTGGAGCGACATCCCGCACCAGAGGACGCCTCGGAATAATAAGGAGCATATATGTCCCTGGAGCGCCTGGGGGTAGGTACTTACAAAACGACTTGCGCTGCCGATACGGAGTACTTTGGCGAGCTAATTGCACCGTGCCTTGAGGACGGCGATGTGCTCATCCTGACCGGTGGCCTGGGGGTGGGCAAAACTCACTTTACCAAGGGCGTCTCGCGCGGGCTGGGCGATGAGCATATGGTTACGAGCCCTACGTTTGCGCTCATGGCCGTTCATGATCAAGGCCGTATTCCGCTGTTTCACTTTGATCTATACCGTCTGGAGCATGCCTACGAGCTCGAGGATACGGGCATTTTCGATGTGCTGGGCTATGAGGGTGCTTGCCTGCTGGAATGGGGCGAACAATTCCAAGACGAGCTGACGGATGAGTATCTTTCGGTGACGCTCAAGCGTGATGAGGGCGACAGTGATGTGCGAACGATAACGCTCGAGGCGCACGGTGACCGCGCAATGGAGCTTTCCCATTTGATTGATAAGGCTGTACAAGATGAGCTTGCATAACGACAACGCGCTGGTGGTGGCGCTCGATACCTCGACCGACATGCTTGCCTGCGCGGCAAGCTGGATTGATGGGCAGACGGGCGAGACGAAGCTCGTGAGTGGCGACCACATGTGTCGCCGTCACGCCAACGTTGAGCTCGTGAATACCGTTGATGGCGTGCTGGCTCAAGTCGGTCTGGATCGCAGCGATGTTGGTTGCTACGTGGTCGGCCGCGGCCCGGGGTCGTTTACGGGTGTGCGCATCGGCATCTCCACTGCCAAGGGCCTCGCGCGCGGTGCCAATGTTCCGCTGCTGGGCGTGTCGACGCTCGACGCTTGCGCTTGGACGGCGTGGAAGGCTGGCGTGCGCGGCAAGCTTGGTATCTTGGCCGATGCCATGCGCGGTGAGGTATATCCGGCACTATATATGCTGGGCGATGAGGGTCCCGAGCGTCAATTTGAGCGCGAACACGTGGTCAAGGCCGCCGTGGCGCTCGATGAGTGGCGCCGAGCAGCGGACTGGGACCAGGTTCAGCTGACCGGTGACGGTCTCGTGCGCTATGGCAAGCTGCTGGGTGAGGACGAGACCGCCCGCTGCGTGGAGCGCGACCTGTGGTGGCCTTCGGGCGAGGGCTTGCTGCTCGCGCACGCTGCGGGTGACGGCGATCCGGCTCGCGTCCTGCCGATTTACACGCGCCTTTCGGATGCCGAGGAAAACGAGCGCAAGCGTCTTGGTCTTGCCGAGAGTGCGCAGAGCGAAATTACGGGCGTTGCCGATGAGCTCGCCGGTCGTCATCTGCAGTTCCGTCCCATGGGCGCGGCGGATGCCGAGGGCGCGAGCGCGCTAGAGGCTGCCTGCTTTGAAGGTGCCGGACACGAGGCGTGGACGCCGGGCATGTTCCTGTCCGAACTGGGCGAGGACGTCGCTGCGCCGCGTAGTTGGTGGGTGGCACACGACGACGGCAAGCTGCTGGGCCTTGCCGGCGGTATGGTCGTGGACGGTGATGTGCAGATTCTGGATGTCGCCGTCGACTCGGCACATCGCCGTGAGGGCATTGCCCGCAAGCTGCTGTCGCATGTGAGCTATGATGCCCAGATGCTCGGCTGCACCACGGCTTCGCTCGAGGTCGAGGACGGCAACGAGGGCGCGATTGCGCTCTATGCCGCTCTGGGCTTTACCGAGGTGGGTCGTCGTCGTGGCTACTACGGTGTCGGCAAAGACGCCATCGTCATGACGGCCCCACTTCCCCTCGTACTTCCGGTCGATAACGCCTCGCCCGAGCCGACGGCAGCCGAGCAACGCGTATGGCCGCTGCCTGCGCCTGGGCGCTCCGAGGGGGAGCGCGCCGAAATTGAGCGCCGCCGCCTGGTGCTCGCTATCGAGAGTTCCTGCGACGAGACGGCCGTGGCGATTATCGATGCGGATGGCAATATGCTGGCCAACCAGGTGTCGACACAGATTGATTTTCATGCCCGCTTTGGCGGCGTGGTGCCCGAGATCGCCTCGCGCAAACACGTTGAGGTGATTGTGAGTGTCGTGGATGCGGCGCTCGAGGATGCCGCAGCATCGCTTGGTCTTGAGGGTGGAGCCATTGCTCCCAGCGAGCTTGCCGCCGTGGGCGTGACACAGGGTCCGGGCCTGGTGGGCGCCCTCGTGGTGGGCGTTGCCTTTGCCAAAGGCTTTGCCTACGCTGCCGGTAAGCCGCTCGTATGCGTCAACCATCTGGAGGGGCACCTGTTTGCCAACTTGCTGGCACAGCCCGACCTCAAGCCGCCGTTCATCTTCACGCTTGTCTCGGGCGGGCACACCATGCTCGTGCACGTGAAGGCATGGGGCGACTACGAGGTACTTGGTGAGACACTCGACGATGCTGTGGGCGAGGCCTTCGACAAGGTAGCCAAGGCGTTGGGTCTGGGCTATCCCGGTGGCCCCATCATCTCCAAGCTGGCCGAGACGGGCAATCCCCGCGCGATCGATTTTCCTCGCGCGCTTAACAGCAGGGGAGATTATCGTTTCTCGCTTTCGGGTCTTAAAACCGCTGTGACGCTCTACATCGAGCAGGAGACCAAAGCCGGCCGAACGATCCATCTGCCCGACCTGGCGGCTTCATTCGAGGCGGCAGTCTTTGACGTGCAGTACAAGAAGGCCAAGAACGCGCTGCATGCCACCGGATGCAAGGAGTATTGCATCGGCGGCGGTGTCTCGGCTAATCCGCATCTGCGCGAGATGATGATCAAGAAGCTCGGTCGTCAGGGGATCCGCGTGACGGTGCCGCCCTTGTCTGCCTGCACCGATAACGCCGCCATGATCGCGGAGGTCGCCCGCCGTAAATTCGACCGAGGTGAAATCTCACCGTTCGACGTCGACGCCGATCCAAACATGACGCTGTAGCTGGTACGGCGCGG
>CABTZA010000110.1 GCA_902489225.1 uncultured Collinsella sp. | reverse complement strand
TCATGGTGACGGCATCGACTTGGTCGTTTGCGAGCGCGTCAAAGAGCATGGACCCCCCGTCATCCTCCCTGTATGGGCAGGTAATGCCTTCGTTGGCGAGCCACTGCTGGCCAACGAAGGTTTGCATAACGTCGGGGTTGTAGCCGATGGTAAGGCCTTGGAGCGCTTGGGGGTCACCCTTGGTCAGGTCGTCGCGATCGGGCTTGGCGTAGATGTAGTAGCGCTCGGTGCCCTCGGGGTTCGAGGAAAAGAGCAGCTTTTGGGCGCGTTCCTCGGAGTAGGAGATGTTGGGCATGAGGTCGATTTCGCCTGCCTCGAGCATGTCCATAAGCTCTGTGAAGGTGCCGGAGACGTATTCGTACCGCCAGCCGGGCGTGTAGTACGACAGGGTCTGGAGGTACTCGTAACCCCATCCCGAGAGACGCTCGCCGGGGGTGCCGTCCTGGAAGCCCTCGTTGTTGACGAGCCAGCCGACGCGGACCGTTTTGACTTGCTGACTAGAGTCATCGGCAAAAGCCTGGACAGGTGCGATAGAACTCAGCACGACAAGCGCGGCAAGCACAACGGCCAGGGCGCGATATATAACTGAACGAAGGACAGTGACAGCTCTCACATGCAATCCTAACGAATCGAGACATTACCGCATAAGGATACCAGCTCAGCCTGCCTAGTCGGCAGCTGGTAGTCATTGGGGACGTTCTTAAACGACTAGTCATTGGGGACGTTCTTGTTTGACTAGTCATTTAAGAACGTCCCCAATGACTAGTTTCGTTTGCGGGGGAGGCGTGGGACAATACCGAGCGAACGTGATTGGGCATCTGGGAAAAGGGGTCGCGATGAAAAAGCTCAAGACGCTTGCTGATGTGTTACGCCAGGCGGGCTTCGTGCGCATTACGGAGCTGTTCCTCGTCTTCTATCTGCTGTGCTCGACGGCCGTCTGGCTGTCCGAGCCCACGACCCTCACGTTTGGCGATGGCCTGTGGTTTAGCTTTGAGACGGTCTCGACCATTGGCTTTGGTGACATTCCGGCCGAGACACCGGTTGCTCGCGCCATTACCGTCATTCTGAGCGTCATCAGCATCTTCTACATCGCCATGCTCACGGGCGTGGCGGTGAACTACTGCAATACGCTTATCAAGATGCGTCAAAAGGACACCATGGCGCGCTTTATGAATGATCTGGAGCATTTGGAAGAGCTCGATCGCGACGAGCTTGCCAATCTTTCGCGTCGCGTGCGCGAGTATCGTCGACGCCAGCTCTAAGACGAACGTCGTGCGCCACAACAGGGGGACTGAATATGCATATCACCGTGTATCTGGGTGCCAGTGCCGGCAATGACCCGGCGTTTCTGCCCGCGGTGCAGGAGCTGGGCAACTGGATTGGCGCCAACGGACACGCACTGGTATACGGCGGGTCAAAATCGGGCCTGATGGGTGCGCTTGCCGATAGCGTACTCGAGGCGGGTGGACACGTGACGGGTGTTGAGCCGAGCTTTTTTATCGAGGCTGAGTTTCAACATGACGGTATCGACGACCTCATCGTGACGAGTGATATGGCGGAGCGCAAGGCCAAGATGATCGAGCTCGGCGATGCGTTCATCGCCTTTCCCGGTGGGACGGGCACGCTCGAGGAGATTGCCGAGGTCATGTCCGCGGTGTCGTTGGGGCACCTGAGTGCTCCATGCATCCTGTATAACCTGGACGGTTACTACAACGACCTCAAGGCGCTGCTCGGGCACATGATTGATAAAGGACTTTCGAGCCCGCGGCGCCAGCACGGCATCTACTTTGCCGACGATTTGCGTGAGATTGCCTCGATTATCAACGGATAAGTCTTGAGCCTGCCCCACTATGGCTCCCAATGGTGCCGTTCGCGGCGTGGATGGTTGGCTCGTTCGGGCAACGCTCGCTCTACAATAAAACGTATCTATGTCGACTTTGACCGCGGGAGGACCCGATGGACAACCTTGCCAAACCCACAAACCGCGCGCTGTTTTTAGCTAGCGTTGCCGTGACCGGTGCGTTCGCAGGTGCCGCGGTCTGGCTGTTCTTTTTTGCGATGGAGCACGGTATCGACTATCTATGGACCGAGATTCCGCACGCGCTGGGCGTCTCTTCGCCCGAGCTTGCCAGCGGCCCGTTTGGCTTTTTGCCGTACCCGTTTTTTGTCTGCCTGCTGGGTGGCCTGTTAATCGGTCTGTACGAAAAGATGACAGGCACCAAGACCGATGACCTCAACCAGGTGATGGCTAAGGTTAAGCAAGACGGGCGCTATCCGTACGACAACCTGGGCAAGCTTTCGCTCGCGGCGTTGCTGCCGCTGCTGTTTGGCGGAAGCATTGGACCGGAGGCCGGCTTGACCGGCGTTATCGCGGGTCTGTGCAGCTGGGTCGGCGACCGCATGCGTCGCTTTGGCGCCGAGTTTAGGGAGCTCACGCTGCTGGGCACCCAGGCCGCCCTGACGGCGCTCTTTACCGCGCCCGTCTTTGGCTTTGTGGCGCCGCTTGCCGGTAGCGCCGACGGCCAGGGCGAAGACGCCGACGATGAGCCCGCGTCCGACGAGATCACGATCAAGCTGCCCAAGGCGCAAAAGACGGTGGTCTACGGTATTGCGATTGCCGGCGGTCTGGGCACTTACCTGCTGCTTGGCCAGCTTGTGGGCGGCGGCATGGGCATGCCCAGGTTCGAGTCCGCCGAGGTGGGCAACCTGGAACTTGCCTGGCTCATTCCGCTGGCGTTGGTCGGCACCGTATGCGGCTGGCTGTACTTTGTCTCTGAGCATGCAAGCGAGGCACTGTCCCATGCAATAGGGGAGCGTCCTGTCGTCAAGGCCATGCTAGCCGGTCTGGCGCTCGCCATCTGTGGCACGGTCCTGCCCTATACCATGTTTGCCGGCGAGACCCAGGCCGACGTGCTCATGGAAACCTATCTGACCATTCCCGCCGGCGTACTTATCGCGACCGGTCTTGTCAAGGCCATGCTGACCCCCGCCCTCATCAACCTTGGTTGGCGCGGCGGCCACTTCTTCCCGGTTATCTTCTCGGGCGTAAGCCTGGGCTATGGCCTTGCTATCCTCACCGGCGCCGATCCGGTCTTTTGCGTCGCCGTTTGCACGGCCTCGACGATGGGCGCCGTTATGCGTCAGCCCGTCATGGTCGTGGGCCTGCTGCTTATGTGTTTCCCGCTCAAGGGTATCGTCTGCATGATCATCGCCGCCGTTATCGCCGCCGGCATTCCGCTGCCCAAGCCGCTGCGCAAATAGCGCGGTTAATCGCGAGTCAACTCCAGAGGGGTACGAGATGATCCTGTACTTTAGCGCGACGGGGAACAGCGAACATGTGGCGCGTCGCATTGCGGCGGCGACAGACGACAAGGTTGTGTCGATTGAGCGTTTTGATGTCGAAGCCCTTCGCCTTGTTGCGACGGAAGGCCCCTGCCAGCTGGGATTTGTTGCTCCGGTGTATGCCTGGGGTCTGCCGACACCGATGATCGAGTTTTTGAAGACTGCCGACCTGTCGATTGCTGCCGGTGCAAAGGGCGGCGAGCGCCCCTATACGTTCTATGTTTCGACGTACGGTTCGACGACCGGCCAATCTGCCAAGTTTGCCCGCGACCTGCTGCACGAGCGTGGGCTCGAGTTAGATGCGGCGATGAGCGTCAAGATGCCCGATACCTGGACGCCTGTTTTCGACCTGTCTGACCCTCAAAAGGTTGAGGGTATCAATAGAGCTGCCGAGGCGCAGATTGATGCCGTGATCGAGGCGGTGCGGGCACGCCGCACGGGCAACATGATGCGCCATCGCGTGCCTCTGTTTGCATCGTGCGCGTATCACGCAATTGGGCTGCCGCGCATGCAACAGACGAGCAAGTTTGCCGTCGATGCCGATCGCTGCATCGGCTGCGGCCTGTGTGCCAAGCGCTGCCCCATGGCGGCGATTGAGATGCGCGACGGCCTTCCCGTCTGGACAAAGCCGGAGTGCGCAGCCTGCCTTCGTTGCCTGCACCGTTGTCCCAAATTTGCCATCTCGCACGGTAAGCGCACGGCATCCCACGGTCAGTACAGGCATCCCAAGCCAGGTGTGAGGATGTAGCGGCTGCTGGCCGCGCTACTTCCAAACCGCGAGCGCCGCAGTGCCCAGTACGATGAGGGCGAGACCGATGGCGCTGCGCCGCGAGACCTTTTCGTTGAATGCCAAGCGCGCAAATAGTACCGATACGACAATCGATAGTTTGTCGATCTGCACCACGACGCTCACCTGGCCTGCGGCGATGGCATAGTAATAGAGCAGCCACGATGCTCCGGTCGCGATGCCCGATGCCGCGAGAAATACGAGCTCGTAGCGGTCTACGTGCACGGCTTGGCCCATCTTGCCTTTAGCTGCCACGATTGCCCATGCCATAACCAGTACCACGCAGGTGCGGATTGCCGTGGCCAGGTTTGACTCGACGCCTTCGATGCCGATCTTAGCGAGGACGGAGGTGAGTGCTGCGAACATGGCGGCGCCGAGGGCGTAAGCGAGCCAGGTCCGGTCTTGCTGCTGCTCGGGTCCGGCGGATTGCTGCTTCTCGGTCATTAAAAACGTGCCGAGGGTAATGACGGCGGTTCCCACGAGCTTAACCGCAAGGTTGCTCGTCTCGCCAAAAAGCACGATGGCGATCAGCGCGGCGAGCACGGTGCTCATCTTGTCGACCGGTACGACCTTATTGACGTCTCCGATGCTCAACGCCTTAAAGTAACAGATCCACGAAGCGCCGGTAGCGAGTCCCGAGAGGACGAGAAAGAGCCAGGATCTGGGTTCGATGCTGCCAATGGTTCCAATGGATCCAGAAATGCCCGCCATTGCCCAGGCGAAAACGAGCACCACGCAGGTGCGAATGGCCGTCGCGACATCGGAGTCGGTCTGCTTGATGCCGCATTTGGCCAAGATGGATGTGATGCCGGCAAAGAATGCTGACGCAAATGCTGCGACGACCCACGACACGGGTTGAGCGCCTCCTCAAAAAAGACCACGCCAGATCTATGGCGCATGTCCAATGATACCGCGCTTGCCTATAGGTTGCGTGCCCGGTAGACCTTGGTGCTGATGGCGCAGCTGACAGCGCCAAGGACGACCGTTGCCAGCGCGGCAATTCCTGCGCACAGGAAGCCAAGAACGGAAGGATCGGGATTCGCCCCGGCAATCATCGACATGAGCTGGTTGCTGATGGGGTTGAATGAGTTTAGCGTGACCATGATAAGGCACATGTATAGGGCGTATAGACCAACGGATAGGCGTTGCGCCTTCATGTGTTCAAATCGAAAGAACAGAGGCAGTACCAAAAACACCGCCATGAGGGAGAAAAGCATCGATATTGCCGAGGCGATTGCGGTCTCAAAGACGGTCTCTCCCGTGGAGGGGATACCCACGCTGTTTAAGATCGGGATGGCGACGATACTCAACAGCACGGCCGCGCACGTCATGATGACCGAGAAAATAGTGATGCACAGGTAGCGTGCGCTGACGATGTCTTTGCATGAGATGGGCAGCGTTGCCCGATAGCGCTCCCATCCGTTTTGGTTGTCGAGCCCGGCCAGCGACGTCATGGCCATGATGGGCGACATGGCACTGATCGCGAAGGCGCCGGCGGCGCTCATATCGGAATCACCATTCGATGCCCTGACGGCGGTCAGCACGACGAAGATGAACAGGCCGACACCTGCGATGCTCGGGACGAGCGTGCGAACGATGGCAAGCTCGGACATAATGGCGCGTTTCATTTCAAGGCCCCTTTCAGCATGAAGCGAAGATAGTCATCAATGGTTGCCCGATCGCAGGGAATCTCGGGGAAGGCCTCGAGCACTTCGCAGGGGTTGGGCACGAGCACGTCCACGCTGTAGGCGTGGCGGGCGGCGCGGGTGCCTTCGACGCAAGCCATGAGCTCGGCGGCCTGTGCCTGGGTGCAGGGGGCGATGCCGGCGCGGGCGGTAATGTCCTCGGGTGGCAGGTAAAACACAAGCGAGCCGTTATCGATGCAGATGACGCGGTCGGCAGCACGATCGAGATCAGACGTAATGTG
>CABTZA010000109.1 GCA_902489225.1 uncultured Collinsella sp. | reverse complement strand
GACCGGCCGCGTCGTCGTGCGCTAATTCCCGGACAAGTTGTCCCAAAAGATGAGCCAAGTGATTTTGGATCTGGGCCAGACCGAGATGTGCATTATCGAAGGCCATCTGTCCGATTATCTGCTGCGCAACAACCCCAACCACATTGCCGTGCTGGTGACCGCTCCCTTTGAGGATCGCGTCGAGATCGTGCGCAAGAAGCGCGGCCTTAACAAAAAGAAGGGCGCCAAGCTGGTCAAGCAGCAGCAGAAGGCGCGCGAGGCGTTCTACAAGCGCTACAGCGCCGGCAAGTGGAAGATGACGAGCGGAAAGGACATCGTCGTCAACCGCGCCAAGCTGGGCCGCGAGGGCTGCAAGGACGTCATCGCCGCAGCCTACCGCTACAAGCTGGCACAGCTCGAAGGCTAACCGACCAAAACCACCACAAAGGGGACACCTTTGTGGTGGTTTTTGTTTTAGGTCGAGGGGAAGGCTTTGGTGAGACCGGCGCGCGTTTGCGTGTCGGTCTTTTGGTAGATGGAGCTCAGGTGGCGCTGCACCATACGCATCGAGATACCGAGCTCCTCGGCGATCTGTTTGAGCGGGCGCTCGTCTTGGGTTACGGCGAACAGCACGTCGACCTCGCGTGGGGTGAGACCGTGGTCGGCGATGAAGGCCTGGCGCTGCTCCTCGATGGTTGGCGCGGCGAGTGCTTCCTCGGCAAGCTGTTGATGTTCGCGCTCCTGCTCGGTTTGGGGCAGGCGGAACAGCCCGGCAGCAACGAATGCCACGCTGGCCGCCACGAGCAGCACAACCGCGCCGATCATGATGAGGGCAACATTGTCCGAGGTCACGAGTGCCAGCGAGATGCCCGACGTGGTGAACGCACACACGTTATTGGCTGCGCGTCCCATGCCGGCCCACAAAGCTGGGGTGTGCATGCGCGGTGCCAGCTGCGTAAACGTGGCAGTGAAGAACGTGACGAAAAAGCCCGAGCTCAGATAAAAGACGATGAGGCCCAGATTGGGGTCGGCTCCGGCCTCGACGGCCAAGATAGAAATGGTCGAGAGCACCGTGACGCCGAGCATGACGAGTCCCATGTAGCGACGCTCGGCAAGGTCGAAGATGATGCCGGCGACCAGGCCGCTCGCTGCCAAAAAGAGTCGCGGCCAGGTCTGCACCGCGATGGTGCCGTGGGCGTTGGAGAACGTGACCACGTTATCGAGCGTGGAGAACAGGCAGGCCAAGATCATGACGAGCGCGATGCTCCAACATGCTTGCTTGGCGAGGGCGTGCGAGGGTTCGGTAAAGGGATTGACGTCGTCGCTGGGGATATCGGCCGCCTCTTGGCGCGCGGCGCTGAGGGCGGAGACGACGATCGTTGCCTCGCCTAGAATGATGAGCTCAACGATGCCGCCGCAATCGAGCAGGTTGATCGCGAACTGCATCAGGATGCCCGCGGCGTATGCCGCTCCGGCGCCGGTGGCGAGTTTGGGGTCATCTTGGAACGTCAATGCGAAGGTGTGGTGCGCCGCGGCACCCAGTAGGCCGAGTCCGAGGAATGACATGCACCCCAGAATCTCGAGCGCAAGCGTGCCCGCGGGGAACTGAATCTGGGTCAATCCCAAGATGGCGATGGGGACGGCAGCGGTGACGATTGCCTGGGGCTGCCTTTTGCGCTGGGCGAGGGCCAGTAGCGGCGCATATCCGATAAAGCCGAGCACGCTGGCGCCAAGAATGAAGCCTTGTGCGATTACAACGCGTTCGGCACCGGCGAGCAGCCCGACATTGATGTCGAAGCGAAACTCGGCGGCAAGAAAGGCAAAGGTGAAGAGCGCGAGGGCCAGAAGCGCGTTGATTTTAGGCTTGCTCAGATTCAAGGATGGTCCTTTGGGTGGACGGAACAATCGTGTCCCCGATTTTAGACCAGGACGGTAGGGGGTGGGCCTTTCGAAAGACAGGGCGCGCTTGGCAATCGCGTGCCCACTGCCTTTTGCGCTGGCAGATGGCCCGCATGCGAATTTGTGCCCCGGGATCCGGATAACTTTTCGTAACATGGTGTTACAGAAGCACCCCTTACGACAAGGAGGCTCACATGCAAAAGCAAATCCATGACAACTCAATCAACCGCGGCCGCGCATGCGCGCTCTCCCGCGGAACGTGGCGTCGCGTGGGCGCCAAGCTTGCCTGCGCGGGGGCCTGTGCACTCATGGCCGGCCAGCTGCTGCTGCCGAGCGTGGCGCTCGCCGCCGAGTGGGTCAACGTGGGCGGCACGCAGTACAACAAGGCCGCCGGCGACGATGTCGGAACCTGGTCCTGGGACGGCGCCGACGACATGAAGCTCAGCGGCTACGACGGCGCCGGCATCAGCGCTCAGGGCAACCTCAATATCGGCGTGACGGGCACCAACACCGTAACGGCCGATTCCTTGCAGAGCGCTATCGAGGTCAAGGACGGCAACCTTGCCATCACGGGGGAGGGAACCCTCAACGCGACGGCCGAACCACAGAAGAGCAGGAGCGCTGTTAAGGTCGAGTGCGGTAGCCTCGCCATCTCGGGCGACGTGACTCTCAACGCGACGGCCGGGACCGATACGATAGCGGTTTCGGGGGACGGCAAGACCGGCGGCGACATGGACATCCGCGGTGCCAACGTTAACGTGACGGCAACGAACAAAGCGCCTCATACCATCGGCATTCACACGCGGGCAGGCAACATAACCATTAACGAGGGCGCCGACGTCCACGTCGAGGCGGAGGCGAATGGGGGGCTCAACGCCGTTGCAGTCTATGCCGAAAACATCTCCTCCGAGCATGGAGGATGCATCGCGGTGGATAACGCAAAATTAGATGCGGCGGCGCGCAATGGATGCAGTGTGTCGGTCGCCCTGTATTCGTCCGGGGGTAAGGATACATATTTGAGTGTTACCAACGGAGCGGATGTTACGCTCGTGGCGAGTGATAGGGCCGACGTTTTGGATGGTGTTTGGATGCGCGCGGGGGACGGCGTGTCGCGGGTGCTCGTCGAGAATTCGAGCCTTACAGTTCGATGCGGTGACGGAACTGGCCACAGTCGTAAACATGGCTACGGAATATATTCCCAGTCCGGCTCCCAGTCCGCCATCCCTCGAATTGACATCATTAATTCAAATGTTGAGGTGTCGGGTAATGCGGCGGCAATCTACGCTGTCAATCAAGGTGATGCAGCCCCTTGTCTCTCAATTGATGGCGGATCGGTAGTTACGACTCCCGCCGGAGGCACCGTGCGAGAAACTGCGGGAAACGGACTCGTCATCGGTGCTGCCGGGTCGTCCACTATCCAGGATGTTAGGACCTCCGACGAGGTTGCCCGCAGTGTGGTAATCAGCTCCGGAGATACGGTCGAGCCTGAGCCCACACCTGAGCCCACCCCGGCGCCCACGCCTCAGCCGGGCGGTGGCAGCGGGACCGCCGCGCCGTCCGTGACGCCGACTCAGGCGAGCTCCACGGCCGCTGCCCCCAAGCCGGCCGCGAAGGCCGTTGCGGCCAAGAAGTCCGTGGGCACTCTGGCCGCCACAGGCGACAACGCCACGACGGCGGCCGCCGCCCTCGGCATCGCCGGTGCGTCCGTCATCGGCGCCGGCTTCGTTGCGTCCAAACGCCGCGACCGCTAGCGCAAGCTTTCATAGCCATTTTCAGCCGCCGCGTGGGCGCAAATGCCCTCGCGGCGGCTCTTTATATTTTCGCAGGTAGAGGCCTAGGTTCGCATCTACGAACCTAGGCGTACAGAGCCATTTGGCGCATCTTGGTTGTACAGGACCACCGCAAAGGGGACAGGCACCTTTGTGGTGGTGCAGCCTTTCGACCAAGGAGGCCGTTATGAACGGAAGCCACTTTGATAAGCAGACCCAGCGCGAGCGCACCTGTTCGCTGGTTCACGGTACTTGGCGCTGCGTGGGCGCCAAAATCGCTTGCGCTGGCGCGTGTGCGCTCATGGTTGGTCAGCTGTTGCTGCCGAGCTTGGCACTTGCGACCGAGTGCGCGGATCCCGCCGCCGCGACGGGTGAGGTCGCTGCGGCTCCGGTTGCACCGGCGGTTGCGGAGGATGCGGCTGCGACGCCCGCACCAGCAGTCGCTGCTGCTCCGGAGGCACAAACCGTCGCTGAACCTCAGCAGACGACTCCGGCTGACGTTACCGATGAATCTAACGATGCGGCACCCGCTGAACAAAACACTCTCAGCGGCACCGCCGCCACGCCGGCAAGCGATGCCATCATGCCCTGCGGCGTGACCGACGTGACTGGCGGGGGCGGTGTTAAGATCAACACGACCGTGGTCGATCACTACACGGACTGCGTGCTTCCGAGCAATGTCACACTCGAAAAGGGCCGGTCGTATACCTATGATTTTCCCGATGTTGAGGGCGGTATGCCGGATAAGCCGCTCTGCGAACTTGTCGAAACCAAGTACTACCGGGCCGATGCTGCTTTGGGCACCCTGACTGAAGTCCAGGACGCATCTATGTCCGATGTGACGGCTCGTATCGACTCACGCGCAATGAGGCTCTTTATATTGGCGCGGCACTGACGTATACCGGAACCGACTATGAGGGCGACAATATCATCGTGGGCGACCCCGATGATATCTTCAACGCCTATCAGCCGGGCAGCTCGATTACCCTCAACGAAACCAGGGACGACTATTACCTCCGCTACGCCATCAATAGCGAAATTACGCTCGTTGCGCCAGAAAACGAAGCCCTCGAGAATTTGAACGTCAACGATGTGAAAACCGACTATGCGCCCGGCGAGGCGCCGCGTGCGACCGCGACGATTCCTGCCGCCGACGCCGACAAGTACGAGATCGCGTATGAGTGCTGGGAGGAGATGGACGGCAGCGACCCCAGAGAGCTCACGCCCGTTGCCTTCTGGTATTCCAACCCCGCAAAGTACACGCCGGGCATGAAGAAGATTGACCACTTCGAAGAGGGTAAGTTCTACATGTATTCTGTCGAGCTGAGGCTCAAGGGCGACAACACCTTGGCCGAGGACTACAACGTGAACGTTAACGGCCAATGGGCGAGCAATACCGTCAAGACGGTCGATGGCGTATTTGCGCCCAATGCGGCCAATATGCTGTGCGAGGCTCCGATTGATGAGTGGCGGGCCATCGACGTTATCGAAATCAACGGCGCCACGACCACCTTTAAGGCGGGCGACAGGCCGGTCTTTACGGCGGGCACTCCGGTGGATTCGAACTCCGTCCTTCAGTGTGAGTTCTGGACGGGGAGCGACGGCAGTGAGGTGAATTCCGTCGAGTTTTGGGACCAGCACATCACCAACCATATCGACGCGTTTAAGCCCGGTGTGACCTATCGTTACGGCCTGTACTTTAAGCCGGCGCGTGGCTTCTACTTTACGCCCAATACCAAGCTGAAGATCAATGGGGTTGAGTGTGGCTATCAGGTGGGCGAGGCAAGCGAGGTTGATCCCGAGAGCGGTTGGATTTACACCCTGTGGCTGAACACCAATCTTACGTTTACGCCTGAGACTACGCCCACGCCGACCGATCCCGAGGGGCCGGTCCCGCAGCCCGAGGTTAAGCCGGAGGTCAAGCCTGAAGCCAAGCCGGCCACGACCACCACGGTGAACAAGACGGTTGAGAAAGCCGCGCCGGCCAAGAAGTCTGATGCCGTCCTGGTTGCCACGGGCGACAACACCGCCATGACCGTCGTCGCCCTGGGCATCGCCGGAGCAACCGTTGCCGCCGCCGGTGCCGCCGCAACCAAGCGTCGCGAGCGCTAGGTTTTGGTGGCGGCCCTCGTCCGCGGCATCAGCAAAATCTCAATCCGTAACACCTGGCCGCCTAAAATGGCCCTAGATGTTACAGATTTAGATGAACCGTCTGACTGCCAGCCTAACGTCTCGATCTGTAACACGCAGCGGGAGATTTGGCCTCTTACTGTTATAGATCAAGATGAACGGGCGAAGCGCCGACATAATGTCTCGATCTGTAACAACTACGGGGCTCAACGGGGCTTACCTGTTACAGATCGAGACAAACCGGTCGGCCGAGTCCAAAACCACCACAAAGGTGCCTGTCCCCTTTGTGGTGGT
>CABTZA010000108.1 GCA_902489225.1 uncultured Collinsella sp. | reverse complement strand
GGAGCCATCGGAACCGATCAGACGTTCAATTGTGTTCGCAACAAGCATTGTAAAATCTAGTGATATGAGCATCCCGGTTGCTTCTGCGCTTCGATGCTCTCGTCTTTAGCGCCCTCCGTTCGGTGGAGGACTGACGGTAGGTGACGTAAAACAAGAAAAGGGAGCAAACGCAAATGAAAGCAACCGAGGCAAATCTACTCGACCTTATGGGCGTGGCGAAGATGCAGTTCGTCATTCCCGTGTACCAGCGAGTTTACTCGTGGAGTGTAAAAGAGTGCGAGGTGCTTTGAGATGACGTCATGCGAGCGGGTCGTGATGGCGTATCGCACTTCGTGGGGTCAATGCTTTATATCCCCGAGTCCGAGAGCTCTGCCACGAGCATTTCGCGCGTGCTTCTGATTGACGGACAGCAGCGCATGACGACGTTTTCGTTGATGATTGCAGCTTTGGCTGACTATTTGGAGAGCAACCCCGACAAGGCTGGCTTCCTTGGCGACCTCAAAATCTCGGCGCTGAGGAAAAATTACCTCTTTAACGATGACGACTACAACGGTCTGGCACGCTACAAGCTGGTGCTCTCGCAGGACGATAAAGAGACGCTGTTCTCCATCGTGTCTGGGGCTCCCGTGCCAGATGAAAAATCGGATCGGATTGTCGAGAACCATGCGTTCTTCCGCGAGAAGATGCGTGGTAAATCATTTGACCCGGCAAGGCTTTGGGCGGGGCTAAACCGCGTGCAGGTCATCGACACTAAGCTCACCGCTGGCGTTGATAATGCCCAGCTCATATTTGAGTCCATGAACTCCAAGGGCAAGCCGCTCACGCCCATTGACCTCATCCGTAACTACGTTCTAATGTCGCTTCCCAACGACGAACAGACCAAGCTTTATGAGGGTTATTGGCATCCACTCGAGTGCTTGTTCGGAAAAGGCGGCGAGGACGAGTTCAATGCATTTATCTGGTACTGGCTGTGGCTTAAAGTTCCCAATAGGATGCCGAAGGAGAACGAGGCCTACTACGAGTTTAAGCGCTATTTCGCCGACGACTACGATGGTGACACCGAGGGCCTGCTTAAGGAGCTGCGCGGGTATGCACATAGATACGCCAGTCTGTTCCTTGGTAAGGAGAAGGACGACGGACTGCGCCGAGTGTTCGGCAGAATCGTAAGCCTCGACGTGAAGCAGATAAGGCCCCTCTTAATGTTGCTTTATTCGGTTTACGAGGGGAATGGACTAGACCGCAATGCGTTTTTACGTATCTGCGAGACTATCGAGTCGTTTCTGTTCAGGCGAGCGGTTTGCGGCAGACTTACCACGGGCCTAAATAATTTCTTTGCCGGCATGTATCGCAATCTCGAGCAGCAGGACGATATCGAGGAGTACGTTACGGCGATGCTCCTTATCCACAGCAGCGGTATGACCGCATACTTTCCGACAGACGAGCATTTTGTCGAGGAGTTTAAGGCGCGTGACTGCTACAACCGCTTCTCTAAAAAGCGCTATTACCTGGAACGCATGGAGAACTGGCACCACCCGAAGGAGTCCATCTCAGCCGACGATTACCAGATCGAGCACATCATGCCCCAGACGATTGATGATGAGCACGGCTGGAAGGAATCGCTTGGTGAGAACTGGGAAGACGTCCACGACAGGCTGTGCAACAACTTGGGAAATCTTACGCTGACGGGCTACAACCAGGAGTACTCAAACCGGTCGTTCTCGGACAAGCTCAATCTGCCTGACGTCGGATTTAAGTGCAGCCCGCTCTACCTAAACAAATCGATTGTCTCGCATGAAAAATGGGGTGAGGAAGAGATTGGGCAGCGCGCGGACGAGCTGGCGAAAGAAGCGTGCGAGATATGGAAGTATCCCGACCTTCCGGCAGACGTCGTCGACAAGTACCGTCCTTCTCGTGGGGAGCCTGACGAGGCTCCTGTCTGGACTCTGCATGAGAACCACCCCACCTTTGCCGAAGGTGGGCTCAACCAGAAGCTTTTCGATGAGGTGCGCGAGTCCGTTCTGAGTGGTAACCCTTCGTGGGAGTCCTACATAGCCAAGTACTATGTAGGCTTCAGGTCGGGCAAGCGAAAACTGCATGCCGTGTTAGAAGGTAGGACCAGCAACGGTGGCTGGATTGCCGTCGGCCTGGCAAAGAGCGTGGATGACCTAATTGATCCAGAGGACATGTGCCAGGACAAACGTACGCAGGGTGGATTTGGCCCAGGCCTACCGACCTATGTTGCTCTTCGTAATGCCGATGACATTCCCGCGGTGCTCGATCTTATAAAGCAGTGCTAGGTTAAAGGCCGGGAATCTAATTCCCGGCCCTTGCCATCTCGGAATTGCCGATGGCTTATCTGCCCACCTACACCCCCGCAATCCCGCGCGCCGCGCTCAGCAGCTCGTACTCCCTCTGGCTCCACTGGTGCAGCTCGGCCGCGTGCACGGCGTCGCGACACAGGTCCAGGAACACCTCGGCGCCCTCGCAGAAGCACTCGCGGGCAAAGGCGCCGGATCCGTCCGCAACGCACGCACCGTCGGCAAAAAGCTTCCAGCTGGACGGCTCGCGCGAGCCGTCTCCGAGCAGCTTGATCTGCAGAACATGTGGGCCGCCAGCGGCACATGGCCCTTCTTCCAACGCCTGCACCGTAAAGCGCATCTGGAGGGACAGAGTATAAAATCCGGAAAAGTGTCGAAATAGGCACCTTAAAACTTCGGAAAAGTGTAGCTGGATGACAAAACAGCACTAAGAAGCTGGTGCTGGATGCGGGATCCTGTGGCCGCCTTCAGCCCTCGCTACTCGTCGTCCCCGTCGTTGGGGTCGCCCTTGAGGGTGTTGATGTCCAGGTACTGGTTATCGTCCTCTTTTTGCTGGGTCTCCGACTCCGCTTGGGTGGGGCCGCGGAACAGCTGGAATCCCTCAAATGCAATGACACCGAGCAGGGCAATGATAATGGCGATAAAGGCAACCTTGACTGCCTGCGGAAATTCCGAGAAACGCAGTGCCTTTTCCTCGGCGTAATAATCGGCGAAGCGCTCTTCGCCCGTGCTTTTGGTATACGCCGGCGCGGACGCGGCCTCCGGGTCATATTCCGGTGCGGGCGTGGCAGCGTACGGATCGTTGGGATAATCGCTCGACGCGGTGCCATAGTCCTCGGTCTCGATGCGACTGTTGCCAGCATAGCCATCGGAATAATCGGAATATGCCGTACCGCCCTCATAGTCTGCGGCGCTCGTGTTGGCGGCAAAAAGCGGGTTAACTGGAACGTCGAGCGCCGGCATGCCGGTAGAGGTCTCATCCAGATCGGTTGCAGCCCAGGAATCGTAGGCAACCTGATGGGCAACGGGCTCATCGAGCCTTGCGACCGGAGGCTTGCGTGCCGCAGGAACAGGCAACTGCTGGGCGCTGTACATAACAGTGCTGTCGGCCGATTTGCCCTGCGTCGCTGCTGCGAGAAATGCCGCCGTCTCGGATGGGTCACTTGCGGGGCGGGGAGCGGGCGTGGGCGCCGAAGTGGGTGCGGGTGTAGGCGCGGGCGTCGAAACAGCCGACTGCGCAGGAGTCGGCGCAGATGCGGTCTTAGGCGCAAGTGCGGGATTGGGGCTTGACGGGCGAGCCGCGCCGCCGCCCATGAGTTCGTCGGCGGTCCACGGGCGATCATCCATCACATCGTCAAGGCTCAGCGAAAACAGGTCGTCTTCACCCTCATCGAACGTGCGGTGCACATGTCCACCAATTGCCGGAATCAATCCGCGACCGGTGCATGATGCCTTGCTCAACGCCATTCTGTTCCATCCTTTCGAAATACTAATGACATCGATTATATGGAACTTCCCAAGTGGCTCGGTCTTGGATTCGTGCTTTCCAGAACTCGCGCCCAAAAGGGGAGGGGCAATCCAGGCGAGCGCCTACTTGTCGCCGGCCGCCGCCTTGGCCTCATTGAGGTAGCTATAAAAACTGTACTTGGAGATGCCAAAGAACTCGCAGGCGCGCTCGCTCGACTTGGAAATGAGGAAGGCGCCGCGACGGTCGAGGTAGCCAATGGCACGAATGCGCTCGTCTTTGGTCATGAGTGCCGCGGGCTTGCCCACAAACTGCTCGCACTCGTGCAGCAGGTCCTCGAGCAGGTCGCCGATGTTCTTGGTAATGGGCTCGGGCTCGGTATAGCCCGTGCCGCCGGTGCCGGTAAAGGCGTCGAGCGAACGCTCAAAAGCCTTCATGAGCGTAATGTCAAAGTTAATGCCCAAAATGCCGACGGGCTTGCCTTCGTCGTTGCGGATAAAGATCGTCGACGATTTGAGCAGCTTGCCATCGGTGGTTTTGGTGAGGTATGGCTCGCGGTCGTGCACGTCGGTGGTGCCCTCGTGCATGGACTCAAACACGATATGGCTGGGGCCGTCACCCAGTTTGCGCCCGCTGACGTGGCCGTTTTCGATCACTACGATGGAGTGGTCCACGTCCTCGGTTTCCAGATCGTGGACGACGACTTCGCAGTTGGGGCCAAATTGGAGCGCCAGGCCGTGTGCTAGGCGCTTGTAAAACTCAATCTGTGCGGGGGTCATGGGTGCCTTCCTAAAAATTAGTTTGGGCACACTTTGCCATAAACCACACTTGACCGCAAACAAATCCATCAACAAGGCAATTCATGACCGTTCGGCGGCGAAAAAGTACCGATTACGGCAACAAACAATTCGTTAGGTATGCCAATCAAAAAGTGTGATAGAACATTACTAACAAACTTTTTGTTTGGCATCCACATAAAAGTTCAGCCGTGTGAATGGGATCGGGCTGAAACGCGTATGCGGGGGCCGGCAAGAGAGGACTTAAGGAGTTCACCGTATGGCCGATAAGATCCAGTGGGCGGGCAACACGATGCCCAAGAGCGATGACAAGCACTTGGGAATCATGAGCCTCGACCACGTGAAGAAGGCCCGTGCCTTCCACCAGTCGTTCCCTCAATATACCGTCACTCCGCTTGCCCGTCTGGACGGTCAGGCTGCGCGCCTGGGCCTGTCCAACCTGTGCGTTAAGGACGAGAGCTATCGCTTTGGCCTCAACGCCTTTAAGGTTCTGGGCGGCTCGTTTGCCATGGCCAACTACATTGCCGATGAGACCGGCAAGGACGTTGCCGACTGCACCTTCGATTACCTGACTTCCGATCAGCTTGCCAAGGACTTTGGCCAGGCCACCTTCTTTACCGCCACCGACGGCAACCATGGCCGCGGCGTGGCATGGGCTGCCAACAAGCTGGGTCAGAAGGCCGTCGTGCACATGCCCAAGGGTTCCACCAAGCCCCGCTTCGACAACATCGCCGCTGAGGGCGCCACGGTGACCATCGAAGAGGTCAACTACGACGAGTGCGTGCGCATGGCCGCCGCCGAGGCCGACGCCTGCGAGCGCGGCGTCATCGTTCAGGACACCGCCTGGGAGGGCTACGAGAAGATCCCGTCTTGGATTATGGAGGGCTACGGCACCATGGCTTCCGAGGCTGCCGAGCAGCTGCGCGAGATGGCCATCAACCGCCCGACGCACGTCTTTGTCCAGGCCGGTGTAGGCTCGCTCGCCGGCGCCGTGGTGGGCTACTTCACCAACCTGTATCCCGATAACCCGCCCACCTTCGTCGTGGTTGAGTGCGCGCCTGCCGCCTGCCTGTACAAGGGCGCTGCCGCCGGCGACGGTGACCCGCGCATCGTGGACGGCGACATGCCCTCCATCATGGCCGGTCTGTGCTGCGGTGAGCCCAACATCCTGGGCTGGGATATCCTGCGCAACCACGCCACCGCCTTCGTGTCCTGCCCCGACTGGGTCACCGCTCGCGGCATGCGCACCCTGGGCGCTCCCGAGAAGGGCGACCCGCGCGTCATCTCCGGCGAGTCCGGCGCTGTGACCACCGGTCTGGTCGAGACTCTCATGCTCGATCCCGAGTACGCCGAGCTCAAGGAACTCATCGGCCTGGACAAGACGAGCTCCGTGCTCTGCTTCTCCACCGAGGGCGACACCGATCCGGATCAGTACCGTCGCATCGTCTGGGAGGGCGAGTATCCGACCTGCTAGCAGGTCTGACCTGTCCGGGGGGAGGCCGGGGGGCTTTCTCCCCTCCCCCGCCGGCCCCCTCCGCCCGGGGGATCACCATCCCCAAAAAGAACACCACCCGGCCCAAGGGCCTGTGGGTAGGTTTTAAAATTTCCTCAAAGAAGGCCCTTGCTCCGGGTTGGCCGCCTATCATTGCCGTGGCTTTGGCATTCGG
>CABTZA010000107.1 GCA_902489225.1 uncultured Collinsella sp. | reverse complement strand
GTCTTTCGTATCATGTTGAGGGGCGGGTTTTCAATCGGTTGCGGATCGCATGCGATTCCGTCGTTCGATTGAGACCCGTCCCGTCTATATAGAGACAACAAGAAAGGAATCTGCATGTCTGAGTTTGCTGCCGGTCCTGCCGGTCGTATCGAGCGTGTCCGTGCCCTGATGGCCGAGCGTGGCTACGACGCCATCGTGGTGCGCGACGAGGCCAACCTTCGTTGGCTTACGGGCGTGAAGGGCGTCTTCGACTACACCTTCGAGTTCCCGCACGCTGCGTTTATTACGGTCGACCAGTGCCTGTTCCACACCGACTCGCGCTACCTCAACAGCTTTGAGGAGAACACGCCCGCCGGCAGCCCCTGGGTCTACGACATGGACGAAGGCACCATCCCCGGTTGGGTCGCCGGCAAGATTGTGGCTAACAAGTGCCGCGTCTGTGCTGTCGAGGACGATATGCAGATTAATTTCTACCAGGGCATTCAGCGCGGCCTGGAGGACCGCTCTGTCGCCTGCATGCTGCCGTTGATGCACGACGACATCCGCAAGATGCGCGCCATCAAGGATACCGAGGAGATCGAGCTCATGCGCCATGCGCAGTCGATCACCGATGCCGCCTTCCAGCATATGCTCGGCTTTATTAAACCCGGTATGACCGAGAAGCAGGTTCGCAACGAGCTCGAGAACTTTATGTTCGCCAACGGCGCCGACAGCCTGGCCTTCGGCTCCATTGTGGCGAGCGGTCCCAACACCGCCAACCCGCATGCCGTGCCGAGTGACCGTGTCATCGAGAAGGGCGACTTCGTCCTCATGGATTACGGCGCGGGCTACTGCGATTATCGTTCCGACATGACGCGCACTGTCGTGATGGGCGAGCCTACCCAGGAACAGCTCGACCTGTACGCGCTCGTGCGCCGTACGCACGAGGAGTGCGTCGCCGCCATCCATCCGGGTGTCGAGGGCAACGACATTTTCAAGCTTTCCAAGAAGATCATCGGCGATGCCGGTTATGGCGATTACTACAACCATGGCCTGGGCCACGGCGTTGGTATCGACATCCACGAGCTGCCCAACTTCAACCGTAGCAAGAACATCATTGAGGTCGGCTCGGTTATTACCATGGAGCCCGGTGTCTACCTGCCCGGTGTGGGCGGCGTGCGCCTGGAGGACTACGGCGTCGTCACCGAGAACGGCTACGAGCCCTTCACCAAGACCCCGCACGACCTGCACGTCATCGACTGCTAGCCCATTTCGATAGATTTTTGGGCGGGGCGTCCGGAGCAATTCGGGCGCCCCGCGTTCTCTTTTTATGCGCTCGCCGCAGGCGCGGTCTGCAAGTGTATAATTTCTATCGTATGTAATTTGGACGCTTGTGCGTTCTGCCCATAACAAGAAAGGTCGCTATGCCTACCATTTCTACCGCCGACTTCAAGAACGGCCTCGGTCTCCGCATTAAGGACAAGGTCTACACCATCGTCGAGTTCCAGCATGTCAAGCCGGGCAAGGGCGGCGCGTTTGTGCGCTACAAGACCCGCGACATCAAGAGCGGGCGTGTCGTCGAGAACACCTGTAACGCCGGCACCAAGTTCGAGAGCGTCATGCTCACCACCCGTGAGTTCCAGTATCTCTACAACGATGGCGCCGACTACATCTTCATGGACAACGAGACCTATGAGCAGGTTCCCGTTCCCGAGGACATGGTGGGCGAGAACTCCAAGTGGCTGCGCGAGAACGACATTTGCCAGCTGCTCTTCGCCGACGATGAGCTCATGGGCGTGACTCCGCCGATGTTCATCGAGACCACCATCGTCCAGACCGACCCGGGCTTTAAGGGCGACACCGTCCAGGGTTCCACCAAGCCGGCCACGATCGACACCGGCGCTGTCATCCAGGTCCCCATGTACCTCAACGAGGGCGAGGTCATCAAGGTTGACACCCGCGACGGCAAGTTCGTCTCCCGCGTCTAGCAACCAACTCTTCTAGGAGGACTCATGCCCCAGGAAATCAAGATTGACGGCATCGGCATTTCGCCCGATGTTCTGACCGCCATCGTCTCGCGCGCCGTGTCGGATGTCGAGGGCATCGCCTCCGTTGGCGTCAAGGACCTTGCCACCAACCTTGTCTCCATGATGCTTTCGTCCAAGGCCCCGGCTTCCGAGCCGGCGGTCGAGGCCGAGGTCGTTGGCGACAAGCTCGCACTCACCGTGCGTGTCGTGGTGTTCTTTGGCTATCCGTTCAAGAAACTCGCCGAGGCCGTTCGCGCCGCCGTGGTCGCCGCCATCGATGCTCAGGTGGGCGTCGAGGTCGAGCGCGTTGACGTTTGCATCGACGGTCTCGTTTTCCCCAAGGAGTAACCTTTGAGCCTTAAGGTTTATCGCGGGCGTACGCTTGCCCGCAGTCAGGCGCTGCAGCTGCTGTTCCAGGCCGAGGCCACGGACAGCCCGCTCGAGCGCGTCCTCGAGGGTGATTTCCTGATCTCGAAGGGTCCCCTCGATCCCTATGCGCTGGAGCTTTGCCGCGGTGCCTACGAGCATATCGATCGTATCGACTGCGCTCTGCGCGCCGTCGCCAAGAACTGGGATCTTATGCGCATGCCCGGCGCCGACCGCAACCTGCTGCGTATCGCCGTTTACGAGATGCGTTTCCTCACCGACGAGGAGGTCTCGGACGCCATCGTGATCAACGAGGCTGTCGAGCTTGCCAAGGCCTATGGCACCGACCAGTCCGCTTCGTTCGTCAACGGCGTGCTGGGCAAGATCGCTCGCAGCGAGGAGTTGCCAGGCGAGGACCTGTACCAAGAGCTGCTGGCCGAAGATCGCGCTCGCGAGGAGGCACAGGCTGCCGAGGCTGCCGCCAAGGTTGCGGTTGCTCAGGCTGAGGCTGGCGTGCTGGCCGAGGATGCGGACGCCGCCGAGGCTGTTGTCGACTCCGTCGAGGAGTAGCTATGCCAGAGGGTTCCGTCCGCAACTTCGACGAGATCTCGGACCGCTTGGACCAGATCATCGCTACCGTTCGCTCCAAGGATACCTCCTTGGAGCGTTCGCTCGATTTGTTTGACGAAGCGATTGAGCTGGGCTCCCGCGCGGTCGATATGGTCGACAAGTTTGAGCTGACGCCGCGTGAGGCCGACAAGCTCGAGCAGGAATATGATGAGGATGCGGCAAACGAATCCCAGGATAGCTAGGCTGCATCTCCGGATACGAATGGTTGATGGCATTCATGAAACGCGTGCGTCTTGATGACGAACTGATTTCACAGGGCATCTGCGCCGATCGCGCGGATGCCCTTCGCACTCTTATGGCCGGCTTGGTCTCGAGTGGCGGTGAGCGCTTGACTTCGCCGGGTCTTAAGGTGATGCCGGGGCTGCCGCTACACGTGAAGGGGCGCATTCCCTATGTTGGCCGCGGCGGTCTTAAGCTCGAAGGCGCGCTTGATGCGTTTGGCATCAATCCGACGGGCCTTGCCTGTTTGGATGTGGGCTGCTCTACCGGGGGTTTTACCGATTGCCTGCTCAAGCGCGGAGCTGCGACCGTTGTCTCGGTGGACGTGGGTCGCGCCCAGTTCGATTGGTCGTTGCGTCAGGACGATCGCGTGACGCTGCATGAGCGCACAAACGTGACGCAGCTGCCTGAGCTTGGCTATGCCGGCGCCATCGACCTGGCTGTGTGTGATGTCTCGTTTACCAGCATCGCGAACATTATCGATGCGGTGCTGGCGTGCCTGGAGCCCACGGGTGCATTCTGCACGCTCGTAAAGCCGCAGTTTGAGGCTCCGGCGGCGCTGGTGGGCGAGGGCGGCATTGTGACCGATCCCGCCGTGCGCCGCGATACACTCGTGGCGGCGGTTGAACTCTTTGCTGCCAAGGGCCTGTTCCCGGTCGATGTGTGCGTGTCGCCCATTCATGGTGCCAAGGGCAACGTTGAGTTTTTCCTGTACGGCACGAGATTTGACCCCGGCGATCGCTCGCAAGACGAGCTGCAATCCCAGGTATCGGTTATGAGCGAGAAAGCTGCAACGCTATGAAGGTCTTTCTGGTTCCCAATTACTACAAGCAAGAGGCGGTCGAGAGCGGCCTGATGCTCGAGCTTTGGCTGACTCGCCAGGGCTATGAGGTCGCATGGGCTGCCGACCAGCGATCCAAGATTCAGAGCACGCCTGATATTGACGGCTCCGATCTGGTCATTACGCTCGGCGGCGACGGCACGTTGCTGCGCGCTGCCCGCATCCTCAACCATCGTGAGATTCCTATCCTCGGTCTTTCCTATGGTCACCTGGGTTTTTTAACTGCTGCGAGTCCCGAGGAGCGCGACATTCTGCAGGTCGTGAGCGACGCCCTGTCCGGCGAGCTGCATGTGAGCCGTCGCGCTACCATCGCCGCGGATATCGTGTCCGTGCGCGAAGATGGTACGAAGGATGTCGTGCGCACCTTCGCCCTCAACGACATGGCGCTTACGCGCGGCCCCCTGTCCGATATGGTCGAGTTTGACATCACGGTGTCCGGTCACCATATCGACCGCCTACGCGGTGACGGTGTCGTCGTTTCGACGGCGACTGGTTCTACGGGTTACGCGCTCAGCGCCGGTGGCCCCATCGTGAGCCCTGACTATACGGGCATGGTCTGCGTACCCATTGCGCCGCACACCATTCAAGCTCGCGCTTTCTTGACTTCGCCGAGCGATGTCGTCGAAATCTTTATGTCTGATGACCGTCCGAGCGTTCCGGCGATCGCTATCGATGGACAGTTTATTACCTGCGACGGCACGGTCGAGAGCGTGGCCGTGCGCCGAGGCCCCGGCGATGTGCTGCTGCTCGACTACGGCCCCGAGAGTTTTTACAACTCGGTGAGCCGCGTATTCTACGGAGTCCGCCATGATCGATGAGCTGCAGGTTTCTAACATTGCACTCATTCGCGAGGCGACGCTGGTGCCGAGTGCCGGCCTGACTGTCCTGACTGGCGAGACCGGCGCCGGCAAGACCGCGCTGCTCTCGGCCCTCAAACTTATTTTGGGCGAGCGCGCGGATTCGTCGACGGTGCGCGAGGGCGAGGCGCTCGCGAGCGTCGAGGCACGACTCTTCGACGGGCCGCACGACACGGAAGGGTTCACCGTACAGCGCAGCCTTTCTGCCGAGGGCCGCAGCCGCGTGAAGATTGACGGGCGCATCGCCAGTGTGCGCGAGCTTTCGGAGCGCGTTGGCGTGATGATGGATTTGTGCGGCCAGCACGAGCACCAACGCTTGCTCGATCCGGCACATCACGTTGCGATGGTCGATGCGTGGGCGGGGCGCTCTGCGCTCGAGGCACTCGAGCACTACCGTGCTTGCTTTAAGGCTTCGCGCGCTGCCGCTAAGGAGGTTCGACGTGTCGAAGAGACCTCGCGTGCGCAGGGGAGCCGCGTCGAGGAAGCACGCTTTGCGCTCGAGCGCATCGGCGAGGTCGACCCCAAACCGGGCGAGTATGAGGAACTCGAGGAACTGCTGCCGCGCTCCGAACATGCCGAGGTACTGGTTGCCACGGCTAACGATGCCCATGCATCGCTTGCCTCTGAAGGGGGAGCGCTCGATGCCGTGAACAGCGCCGTGGCAGAGCTTTCCCGAATGGCTACCGTCGATCGCAAACTCGGCGACATTGCCGATGCACTTTCGGATGCCTGTATCTCCCTTGAGGATTGCGCGAACGAACTTCGTGCCTATCGCGATGGCGTCGCCTTCGATCCGCGCGAGCTCGCTCGCATGCGTGAGCGGTATTCCGACCTCAAGGGCCTGCTGCGTCAGTGGGGTCCTACCATGGACGATGTTTTTGCCATGCGCGATCGCTCGCAAGAGCTGCTGTCCCTGGTCGATGATGGCGATGAGCAGATCAAAAAGGCGCGTGAGGCACTCGGGAGCGCTGAGCGCGAGTTGTTTACCGCTGCTAAGGCACTTAAGCGCGCTCGCAATACGGCGGCCCCGCGCTTCTGCCACGAGGTTGGCCGCCAGATGGCTCGCCTGGAAATGGGCGGCGCCGAGCTCGTCTGGGAGTCGCGCGATCTTCCCCGTGCTGAGTGGACGCCCGTTGGTCCTTCGAGCTACGAGCTGCTATACCGCAGCGGTGCCGGCTTGACGCCACGTCCCCTGCGCCGCATTGCGTCGGGCGGCGAGCTCAGCCGCGTCATGCTTGCAAGCAAGGTTGTCCTCGGTAACGCGGACGGTGTCGATACGCTGGTGTTTGACGAGGTCGATGCCGGTGTCGGTGGCTCCACGGCGCGTGCACT
>CABTZA010000106.1 GCA_902489225.1 uncultured Collinsella sp. | reverse complement strand
TTTGGTGATGGTGGGATCCGTGCGGCGACGCTCGTCGATAAGCATATTGACGCTCTCGGGGACCGCATGGCGGAAGAACCGCTGGCACTCGCGATCAACCTCGGTGCGCGCGACCCATGTCGCATCGTCGCTGCCACCCGCAAGCTCTAGTACCCACCCCAAGTGATACAGCTCCTCAGTCGCCTGGGCTTCGTCGTCGCAGTCGAGCTCCACGTAGACACAGACCTTGGCGTCTTTGTCGAGCGCCGGCAGCGAGGCGAACGCGGTCGACTGCTCACGCTGACGACGCAGGATATCCAGGGCGCCTGCATCGAAATACTCGATGGCAGCCGCGTGGAACAGGACGGGACGCACAGAATCGGTGAACGACACGGCCTTGTCTTCGCTATCGAAAAAGCAGCTTACACCCCAAACGACCGCAGGTGCCGCTTGCAGGGCAATCTCGAGCTCGGTGACAACGCCGAGCGTGCCGCAAGCGCCGATAAACAGATCGATGGCGTCCATTTCGTCAGCAACGAAATAGCCCGAAGCATTTTTGGTCTTGGGCATGGTATAGCCGGGAAGATCGAGCTCGAGCGTACGGCCCGCTGCCGTCACGAGCGACAGGTGGCGGCCCTGGGCAAAAGCCTCGCCGCGCTGAAGCTCAAGCAAATCGCCATCAGCCAGCGCGACGTGGAGTCCCGTGATATGTGGGCGCATGGGGCCGTAGGCGTAGCTGCGGGCACCGGAGGCGTTACATGCCGCCATGCCGCCCAGACAGGCAGACGCCTCGGTGGGATCGGTGGGAAAGAACTGCTCGGGGGCCTCTTGAAACTCATCGTAGGCCTTAAGCGATGCCTGGTCCCAACCAACGGTCGGCAGCACCTTCTTGCTCAGCTGCTTGCGCAGCTCCGAGAGCACAACACCCGGCTCCACGCGCAGTAGAAAGCGGCCTTGTTCATCGCGGCGAAGGCCCAAGTAGCGATTCATACGGGAAGTATTGAGGATATGCCCGCCGTGGGGCACGGCGCCGGCGGCAAGGCCGGTTCGGGCGCCCTGAACCGTTACCGGAACACACTCGGCATGGAGCTTTCCCAAAATGGCGCGGACCTCGTCTTCCGTTGTCGGAAACGAGATGCTCGAGGCCTCGCCCGATGTGCGAGACTCATCGCGACCATACTCTTCGAACTCGTCGGTGAAGGGTTTAATGGTTGCAGACACGCGAACTCCCCCTTTAGCTAACTACAGTGTTTGCAGGGAGATGTTACCGCATCGTTTCGTCGACGTGTTCGAGACCGTCTCCATAATTGGCGTTTTTTACGTTCGTGTAATTCGGTGAGCGGCTGGATTTCCTCGACAGACGATGCTTTTGACACATATGGCCCCGCCGTCGCCGACCGCGCGATTGTCGCTCGAAAAAAGTTGGAGTATTTTTGCCGCCATTTACCTGCGGAGATGCCGATCCGTCAAGCATTTGGTCAGAAATTGGTCAAGTAGCGGCTGATACGGTCGGCGTCGACAGCCAAAACCGATAGAAGTTTTGGCCCAGAAGCAGGGAGGTTCCCATGGCATATTACTGGCCCCAGTACGGCATCGCCATCGAAGTCGACGACGATCCCCATCTCCTGCCTTTTGACGAAGAGGCATTCCCCGATACGACGGTCTACCACGTTACCACCGATGTGATCTGCGACCCCGAGTCGTTCTCGGCGCTCGCCCACCACATCGCGCATATCCACGACATCGAGCTCCCTCCCGACTTCGACGAGCTTGTCTACTCGCGCCGCCTGATGCTTCACATGCTCTTTGGAGCGGACCCGTCCACCTTTGCGCGCATCTATACCGCCAAGGATGCCGCATGAGCGCGAAGAAGCCACCCCACTTTGCAGGCCTGGGACATCGCAAGAAGCTCATCGTTGCCTGCCTGGCCATCGTCTGCGCCCTTGTCGCCGTAGGACTATACGCTTGGCAGTCGCAGCCCGTACCCGAGGCGGGCGCTTCGGTTACGACGGCGGAGGGCAAAACGCGTCAGGAAATCCAAGATGAGCTCGACGCCATCGTCCGCGACAACATGATGACGATTTCGGTCGCACCGGTCGCCCAGCTGCAGGAGGACGGCAAGCTGCGCGTCAACGTCCAAAACGTCCAAGACAATAAATTTCCCCAGCGATTCCGCGTCATCCAAAACGACGAGACCATGTACGAATCCGGTGTGGTCGAGACCGGCAAGACAATCGAGACGTGCCCCGCCGGCGACATCAAAGAAGGCGAGGCGTACATCGAGATCCAGGCACTCGATGCCAAGACCCTCGACAGCCACGGCAATCCGACACGTGTCAAGGTACGGGTTGAGCAAGCCGAGAACTAGCTTTCCGGCCGACGCGGCACCGCACGCAATTCACCAGCATTCGTCCAATCATCGCGGGGACGGCCCGCGGCGAATAGAAAGGAACGACCATGGACATCACCAGGAACATGAACGGAGCCAGAGCGCTCGTCGTGGGCGCAGGGCTCGCGCTCGCGCTCGCAATGGGCGCCGCACCGACGCCAGCTATGGCAGCCGGGCGCGTTGGAACCACGAAAGTAATGGTCAGGACCGAGATCGACAACGTTGAGTTCAAAGTTCCGACGGTTATTCCCTTCGTCGCCAAGGCCGACGGCACGCTTCAGGGCCCCTCAGAAGACGCGACCACCATCGACAATCATTCGGCCTACGGCATCCATGTCACCAACATGAAGATCGATGCCATGAACACCTGGACCATTGCTGCCGACGCCAAGACCGGAACCGCACAGAACTCCATCGACTTTAAGGTCGGCCCCGACGGCGCGCTCCAGAACGCCAGCGCCGCAATGCAGGGGACGGGCCTCGATCTTTCCAAGAATGCAGCCTTCGACATGGGCTACCAGGGCATTGCCGGTGGCACGGACAAAATTAAGCTCAAGACAAGCGGAAACGTCGCCCGCGTCACGCGCGACATCTTCCGCGTAACCGGCGAAGGCGATCAGGTTGCAACGATCACCTGGACGGTCGAGCCCGGTGCGCACACGGCATAAGGCCGTCGCCCTGGCCGCCGCCGTCAGCATCCTAGCGTTTGGCCCAGCCATGGCCTTTGCCCAGCAAGAACAGGCGCAGGCCGCCACGCAAGTGACGGTCGACCTCTCGGAGCTCGACCGCAGCGACCGCGAGGAACCGTTGGCGCAGACAGGCGACAAACGATGGCTCTTGGCAGCAGGCGCCGCAGCAGCAGGCGCGGGAACCGCCGGCCTCGGTCTGCACATCAAACACAGCCAGAAACAAAACATGAACAGGCCGCACTAAATTAGCTAAGGAGACCCCATGGCATCGAAGAACCTTTTGCCCGTCGTCGCACTCTGCGGCGCGCTCGCAACCGGAACGCCTGTCGCCGCTTGGGCGACTCCTGTCATGGCAGACTCCTTACCAGCAGCCCTAAGCTCCGCATCAAATCCGTCGAGCGCCATTGCGTGCAAGCGTTTTTCGATCGCACAGGCTGCAATCTCAACCTCGGGATGCCTTCGTCGTAATACGGACGATTCGATAGTCGTGGATATCAATCGTTCGAACAAGGCAAACGGCTCCCAGGCGGGGTACGCCGTCTGCACGTGGCGCTCGGTTGTGCTCGACGCAGATGGCGATCCATGCAATTTAGAGCTGCGCATCGACATCGCTTCGATCGATGACTCGGCGAACGGAGCGAAGGTCGCCTTCGACGGTACGTTTTTTGAGAAAGGAGGCGGTATATGTCTGGGCTGCGCCGCCGCGAATGCAGACGACACGCAGCCCACCCTCTCATTCACGGCATCGTTGCGGCTGACCAAAGCCGACACCGATGCCATCGCGGCGGGAGAAGCGTCCCTGCTGTTCTACGCCGTCAGCACCAAAGACACAGACGCTCATTTCGAGAAGCCAGCCGGATCACTCAGCCTTACACGAGGGATAGAGGCAGGCCCTATTGAAATCGATGCCCACGCGCAAAGCAGGCAACGCATTCTTGCCGACCCGGCGCTTCTCGAAATGGAGTGGAGCGGATCCGGAGCCATCGGAATTCTCCCCTCCGCGCTTGACGCCAAGACGCTCCCCTCAAACGACGAGCCCATCAACGCAACCATACAAGAAGAGAGCGCGGACAAAGAAGCAGGTGCGGGCGACACGCCATCGCCGACAAACAGCGTCCCAGCTTCTCTCGAAGCACCGAATGAGCCCGCTACCGATCCAAACGATCCCAAGCTCGCGGACAGCCTGGGGCTTGCTGATCCTCAAGAGATCGATGAAGGTAACTGCTGCGTGCTTGCCGCGCTCGACCACACAGAGGTCATCGACGCTGCGAACATCGAAGTTGCCGCCGCCAATCAGCCCGTCCGCAAGTCGGCTATCATCGCATTTCCTGAATCCATCGAAGTCGTCTTTTTGCCATCGGGCGAGGTCGTGGCCCCAACACTGCTCACCTTGTTGGGCGCCAAGAATACTCGAAACGAAATTAAAAAGGTCACGGTTGTCGACCCCGCAACCACCGCCAAGCTGCGTCTATACGCCGTTGCTCCAGATGGAGGCAAGACCTTGGAATTCGATGGCGACACACTCCTAGCCTGGCGGCGTCTGGACATTATGCAAGACGTCTCGTATCAGATCGAACTCGAAGGGTTTGATCGTGCCCGCGATGCCAATATCATCGCCGCGGCTATTGAATCCCCGCAGCGGCTTATGACACTGCGCTTTGAATACTATCCCTATGTCCCGACAACCACCTGAGGCTTAAATGCTGCGCATCATTCCTAACACCACTTATATAACGTATTAGATGAGTCGCGATGTGCCTCGCATTTCGTTCTGCTACGATTGCCACGTTGGCATCAATACAGGAGGGCTCATGCCGGGCTTGGGAACAATCATCAACGTTGTGCTTTTAGTTGCGGGCGGTCTTTTGGGATTAGCGGGCGGCCGCTTCATTACACCGCGCATCCAAGACACGCTCATGAAAGCATCGGGGCTGTGCGTCCTGTTTATCGGCCTTGGCGGCACCATGCAAAAGATGCTCCTTATCGATGGGAAGGCGCTAGCGACCACCGGCACCACCATGCTCATTGTCTCGTTCGCCCTCGGCTCGCTCATCGGCGAGGCCGTCAACTTGGAAGCCGCCATCGAGAACCTTGGCGAATGGCTCAAGCGCAAGACTGGCAGTGAGGACGATAACGAGTTCACCAACGCTTTTGTCTCGACATCGCTGACCGTCTGCATCGGTGCCATGGCTATCGTGGGATCAATCCAAGACGGCCTGCTCGGCGACTGGTCCACGCTCGCCCTCAAGGGAGCGCTGGACTGCATCATCGTCTGCACCATGACGGCCTCGCTTGGACGCGGCTGTATTTTCTCCGCCCTGCCCGTCGCCGTGTTCCAGGGGACGATTACGCTGTTTGCCGGCGCGCTCTCCCCCATCATGACCACAGCAGCCCTCGACAGCCTTTCGCTCGTAGGATCCATGCTCATCTTCTGCGTCGGCGTCAATCTCATCCGTCCTCAGACCTTCCGCACGGCCAATATGCTTCCCTCCGTCGTCATCGCCGTCATCTACGCCCTCCTGTTCTAAATCTATCAACGCAGCGGTATCTCGAACATCTGTTTGATGCTGTGCTATGATATGAGGTCACCGTAGCTGCGTTCGAGAGGAGGAGCGGTGGCCGACCAGGACATCAAGATGCTCATCGAGCGCATTATGGCCGAGGCCCGGACCCATCAGTCCGCCCGCTTCTCAAACGAAGTCTACGCAGACGAGCCGATTCTCAAAACCGGCCGACAGATGCAAAATTTCCTCCCCGACCAGTACCGCAAGATGCGTGAGATATCGCGTTGGCAAGAAGACCCCAAGGGCGGTGCGGGCCGCTGGCTTTCGGAAGCCGAGCTTTTTTACCGCCAGGGCCTGCTGATGGCCGACTTTGAGGACGACTGTCCCTACAACGGCACCTTTAAGTCGTACTTTCCCACCTACAACGCTATGAGCGACCGACAGCTGCGCGGCTACTTTACCTGGCGTGCCCAAGTGCGCTGCGGAACCGTCGAGGAAACGTCTACGTCTTTTGCCTTTCTGTATCTCTATGAGCTGATTTGCGGCATTGGCGTAGATGATCCGCTCGATGGTTTTAACAAGATCAAGGCTTTTTGGAATGTCTATCGCGCCTTCGAGCCCGGCATCGACCGGTTTGCGCGCGTGTGGCTGCAGGATTACGCCGTGTTCCACGGGCTCGACCCCAAGCTGCTTCGTGA